>JADGAO010000300.1 GCA_015231995.1 Nitrospinota bacterium
ATACCTCCCCGCTTTTTTTTTTTCCGCCTTTGGGGGGGGGGGGTTTTTTCCCCCCCCCCCCCCCATCTGTTTCGCTACTATTTTTGCGGGCGTTGCCCCCCTTTTTTAAAGGTACTATTGGATAAACCGCATAATTGTCATTGCAAGGAAATCGAAGGCGGATGGATCAATCTACATCTTGTTGGTTGCATGAAGCCGGGGCGGGGGCGCATCGTGGAGCCTGGCATCATCCCACGCCAATCGTTTTTGACAACACTCAAAACTTAATATTTGGCGTTTGATGAAATTTCTCAAAATCAGCCTGTTTTTTCTTCTTTGCTGGCTAACCTATCATGTAGCCCACAGAGACATTCTCGGCGTGAGCTATCGCGCCAGCGATAAAATGACCCATGATCAGTTCTGGAAAGAAAAAGTCGTTGTAGAAGTGGGGCCGGAGCAACCATTCATTCCCATGCAATTGCCCGGCGTCCTGGATAATTGGGCGGGATCAGCGCAAAGCGAAATCCGTATCATCCCGCCATTCAGGGACTCCATCGAGGCCACCCTAACCATCCTGGACAGCCATGAGCAAAAGCCGCCACTTCTGGCTGTTTACGCTGGCGAGACGCTGATTAAATCGTTTCAGGTAAGGAAAGGCTCTGGCAGGGCGAAATGGAAGTTGAAGGGGGTTCACAGGTACACCGAAAAATTCACCGTGCCGGCCCAATACATGGCGGAAGGGTTCCCGATAGTTATACGCAACGAAAAAGGTTCATGGGTGGCCCTGCACAAGATTAACCTGCGCTCACCGGCTCCCATCTGGATGTGGGCGCATGTCATTGCCGGGTGGGGGGCTGTATTGCTGAATATTTTCTATTTGCTGTGGCGCGGCCCCAATGCAAAGGAAAAAACGCTTCTGGCCTCCCTTTACGCCGTCTTCGCGCTTTCAGGCTTTTCGGCCCTTGTGTATCAAGTGGCGTGGCAGAGGATGATCGGTCTTTTCAGCGGTTCCGACAGCGTTTCCAGCGCGATAGTTGTCGGCGCATTCCTTCTTGGTATCGGGGCGGGCAGTCTGCTTGGGGGCTGGATCGCCGACAGGCTCGCAAACAGGACAGCTTTCATTATTTTCGGCTTTCTGGAGTTTGGGACAGCCTGGTTCGCCCTTTCAAGCAAGACCATCTATTACGATTTGATGTTCGAGAAGCTAATACCGCTTTCCTCCAATTACGGCGTGATTTTTATCATAGTGTTCGCAAGCCTTCTCCTTCCGACGACGCTCATGGGTATGTCCCTGCCTCTTCTTTCCAAAGCCACGACCAGCGACATTACGCTTGCTCCCGGGCGTATCGGCGCGCTTTATGGCGTCAACACGTTTGGGGCCGGCATTGGGGCGTTGGCGGCGGGATTGTATCTGATCGGCACTTACGGATATGTGGACACGATCAGGCTTGCGGCGGCTCTTAACATTTTCGCGGGACTCACCGCTTTGTTTCTGGTGGCGGCGCGCCTTGTTTCGCCGGACAGCCGATTAAATGACCAAGCCCTCCCGCTCGCCGGAGCCGAGCCGGGCAAAACCCCCTGGCTGGTATGGCGATGGTGTTTTCTCGCGCTTGCCTCCGGTTTCATATCCATATCGCTGGAGATGATATGGTTCCGTTGCCTGGGACTGCTCACGCATTCATCCCCCTACAGCTTCTCTCTTGCGTTAGGCGTATTCCTGCTTGGGGACGCGGCGGGAATTATTATCGGCGCTAAAGTATCGGATCGGGTGAAAGACACAGGCCGCCTTTTCGTGCTCATGCAGGGCGCAGTCGCCATTTATGCGCTGGCGGCGTTGTGGGTGGTTTATGTGGGATACGGCGACGATGATTATTTCGCCTATCTCAATAACAAGACGCATCTGCGCCTTGTTGCCGAGAACTTGACGGTGATAGGCCTGCTCTCCTTTTTCATCATACTTCCTCCAGCGGTAATAATGGGGATGTCGTTCCCTGTCATCCACAAAGCGGTGCAGAACGACAGGGCCGTCGTGGGCAGGCGTGTGGGGCTGATCCAGATTTCAAACATCTTCGGCAACGTTGCGGGAAGCATCGTGACGGGCCTTTTCATCTTTCGCGTATGGGGAACTTCCACAGCGGTGAAAATAACTGCGGCGGTGGCTTGCGTCCTCCTGATAACCCTGATCCTGTGGAGAAAAAAAGGGGGGGATACCCGTCCTCACAAGCGTATGACATCCGCGCTTGCGGCGGTGGCCCTGGCATGGGTTTTCCTTTTTCCCTCATCGGGAGACCTGTGGTCAAGGTTCGTGGCCGGAGGCGACGCGCAATGTTCTGTAGAGGAGGATCACACCGGCGTAACCGCCCTATGCCACGACAGGGCGCACATGACTCTATATAACAACGGCAAGGATCAGGGGTACCTTCCCTTTTCCAACCGCCACATTTTCAATAGCGTTTTTGGGCCGATCGTGCATCCAAACCCGGAGAAGATGCTAATCATCGGTGTCGGCGGTGGAGGCCAGGCTTATACTCTGGGATTGAATCCCGCCACGCAAAAGATTCGCGCCGTGGAGATCGTGCACCCTGTGTACGACGTTTTGCGCGGTTTTGCGGCCTCTGGCGGGAGGATGGGGATAGACCGCCTGCTGGCCGACAAAAGGTACGACTTTGGCACGGGTGACGGCAGGAGGGAGCTATTCCTGACGAGTGAAAAATACGACATCATCCAGCCAGACGCCATCACGGCCGTGGAGGCGCAAAGCGGCCTCCTTTATTCCGTAGAGTTCTTCACACAGGTCAGGGAAACCCTTGAAGATGACGGCCTGGCGCTCCAATGGGTTCCCACGGAACGGGCGTCAATGACTTTCCTTTCGGTTTTTCCCTACGTTGTGCAGGTGAATTCCCTGATGATCGGGAGCAAAATGCCCATACCTTTCTCCATGCCCGATATCCTGGCGCGGATTGAACAGCCGCAGACCAGGAACTATCTTAAGGCCGGACATGTGGACGTTGCGGCTCTTGTAGAAACGCTCAGATCGGCGCAAGTGAAGTTTTTTACCCCGGATTCAAAACCGGCAATCTCATCCGTGAACACCGACCTGTTTCCCAAAGATGAGTTCTTCCTGAACACTCCAGTAGAGGAGGAGTAACCTGGGCGTCGGTTAATTTGATTCTTCATTAAACTTCGCTCCATTCAGGATCAGGCTTGTCATCCTGAGGGAGTTCTCGACCGAAGGCGTCAATCTTGTCATCCTGAAGGAGTCCTCGACTGAAGGATCGAAGTATAATAGAACATTCTT
>JADGAO010000301.1 GCA_015231995.1 Nitrospinota bacterium
CGAAAAACCTCGTCTGGTTGCCGGTGCGTTCCTCTATCCGTTCCGCCAGCACTCCAAGCCCGTAAATCTGCGCCGCCTCCATCGCCCCTATCGCGGCGCCTTTGGGGTCGTCAAGAGCCCGGATGGAGGCTTGTGACGAGGAGCCGGTCTCCACAACCTTCACCCCCGGCAGGTTGAGAGCGAGCCATTTCCTGCACTGCCCGAGCGGCTGGTAGTGGGTGTAGAGCGTTTTTACGGACTTGACGGATTTCGCCAGCGAAAGCAGGTTGTGATGCACGTCGAAATAAGTTTCGCCGGATATTCGGGCCTGGCTTTCTATGAGCAGATCCATTGTCTGGCCGATGGAGCCTTCTATCGTGTTCTCCACCGGAACCACGCCGAAATCGGCGGAGCCTTTCTCCACGTCCCGGAAGACGCCGTCGAAGCCCGGCTCGAGCGTATAGACGCTCGACGTGCCGAACATCTTGCGCGCGGCAAGATGGGAAAACGTCCCTTCGGGGCCAAGACAGGCGATTTTAAGTTCCTTCTCCACCGAGCGCGTGGCGGAAAAAATCTCCCGGAACACCCCGCCAAGAGCTTCGGCGGACAGCGGCCCGGCGTTTTTGAGCGCCACCTTTTTCAGTATCGCTATCTCCCGCGACTGCACGTACACGGGCGAGCCTTTCTTGCGTTTGACTTCGGCGATTTTTTTCGCAAGCTCCGCCCGTTCGTTGAGCAGGACTACTAGTTTATCGTCCAGCCCGTCTATCTTCGCGCGTATTTCGGCTAGTTCCTTCATAACTTACCCCAACCATTCAAGACAAGCGAATCGTAAACCAAACTCCAGCAAGGTTCAACAGCGGTGTTGTGAAAAGCGGGTATTAACGGGTTTAAAGATGGAGCGAAAGGCCATGAGAAGATGATTCGATTGGGAGATCAGCCGAAGGCCACGTCCAGAACCATCATCAGAGTGAAACCCAATATCAAACCTAAAGTGGATTGATCGGTATTGCCGTCCCTCTGCGATTCCGGTATCACCTCCTCCACGACGACGAAAATCATCGCTCCGGCGGCGAAAGCCAGCGCGTATGGAAGTAGCGGCTGAAAAACGAAAACGACCGCCGCGCCCAGCACCCCCGCGATAGGCTCCACCATCCCGGATAGCTGACCGTACCAGAAAGACTTGCCAGCAGATATCCCCTCCCGCCGGAGCGGCACGGCCACCGCCGCGCCTTCGGGCAGGTTCTGCAACCCTATGCCAAAGGCCAGCGCGACCGCCCCCGCAAACGTGGCGTCGGGGAAACCGCTCGCCACCGCCCCGAACGCCACGCCCACCGCAAGCCCTTCCGGGATGTTGTGGAGGGTTATCGCCAGCACGAGAAGCGTCGTCCTGCGCCACGATGTTTTGATCCCCTCCGCCGTCTCCATGGGAAAACCGATATGAAGATGCGGGAGGAATAAGTCTATGAGCCTGATGAAACCCGCGCCAGCCACAAACCCGAACGCGGCGGGAAACCACTGCGGCAGTGGACCGTTCTTGGACATCTCGATGGCGGGATTTAAAAGCGACCAGAAGCTTGCGGCGATCATGACCCCGCCAGCAAAGCCAAGCATGATGTCGAGCGTTTTCTTCGTCATCTGGCGCGTGAAAAAGACGCTCGCCGCTCCCAACGCCGTCATACCCCACGTGAACAACGTGCCGATCAGCGCATAGAGCGCCGGATGCAGGTTATGCGTTTCCACAGCGACAGCCGAAAGGCCCCGACAACCCGCTCATTCCTTGATGGCGCTCAACAGGTCGCGCTCGTGCTCTTCTTCCTGTATGAGTATGTCTTCCAACGCCCGGCGCAGGCCGTATTCCTTGAGCTCTTCGGCCTCCCCGATCCGTTGTTTGTAGCTTTCGATGGCGTGGCGTTCGCCCTTGAGATCCTGTTTTAGCATCGTCAGGGATTCCGATGATATCTCCACCTTCTCCACATTCACGGTCGGCGTCGCGCCGAGGTAATCAATCTGGGTGGAGAGAATGACGGCGTGGCTCATCTCTTCCTGCGCGTGGATTATGAGTTCTTTGCGAACGGAATCGTATTTCGCGCCGGTGATGGCCGCCGAGTGCTGTATGTACTGCACCATCGCGGCGTATTCCCACTCTAGGTCTTTGTTGAGCTTGTCTATAAGTTCTTTTTTAGTGATACCCATTACCGCTCTCTCTCCTTCGAATGGTCAACTCTACTGCGCCTTCCGCTTTTCCGCCAAAAGCCGGCGCGTGACCATTATATGACAAGGAGAGTCCGCGCGGGGCAAACTAAAAAGTACGCCCCCTCACTCAAACCCCAGGTCAACGTAATCCACCTCTTCGACCAACCCCTTCATCTCCATGCGCGAGCGCAGGGCTTTCGCCAGATACTGATGCCGGACCTCTTCATCGGCCAGAGTCTTGAACATGGCCGCCAGCACCCGGTCGGATGTTTTCGCAGATATCACGGAGTAAAACTCCGCCGCGTCTTTTTCGCGCTCTTCGACGAGCTTCAACGCGTCGTCAACGGTAATATCGGGGGAAATCTGGCTTCCCGCGCCGGTTTCGGAAACGATCCACCTCACGTTTTCGCCCAGCGTTGTTCCCTCGGAGCCGTGCCTGCGTGTTTTGAGTTTGAGCAGGCGGTTGAAATGCCCCGTCTCCCTTTTGGATTGATCCATGAAGAAGCTGGCCGCCGTCTCGTTGCCGGCCTTCAGGCACAGTTGGGCCAGAGAGTCATAATGGTCAGCCGCCAGTTTTTCGTTATAGATGGCGGAATTTAGTATTTCGGCGGATGTCATGCGTCCGGGTTCGATGGTAATCATTTTCGCAAGTCACCTTTCAAGGGAGACCCTCCTTTATTAGTCTATTTAAGGGCAAAGATCAGGCCAAAGATAAGATATTGATTTACGGACGCATTTTGAATGGATGAGGAATTTGCGACGACAGGAATGTCAGAGGATGGGACAAAAATGACGCAAAACACTGTCATTCTGAACGAGCGTAGCGAAGTGAAGAATCCATCTAAAGGAATGTTCTATTATACTTTGATCCTTCGGTCGCAGGGACTCCCTCAGGATGACAACGGTCGCTACTTGTCATTCTGAACGTAATGTCATTTCTGAGCCCTTCGAAGGACTCAGGGTAAACTCCGCGAAGAATCTATCTGAAGAACATTTCTATTATACTTCGATCCTTCGGTCGAAAACTCCCTCAGCAACCGTGTTAAATGTCAAACGGCAACCGCATAAATCTCCCTTTT
>JADGAO010000302.1 GCA_015231995.1 Nitrospinota bacterium
TCATGGGCATAATGGCCACATTCGCGCTCTTCGGTTCGATCTATCACTGGTTCCCAAAGTTCACCGGCAGGATGTATAACGAGATGGCGGGAAAGATCGGCTTCTGGCTTAATTTTATCGGAGTCAACGTCACGTTCCTGGTTCTTTTCGATATAGGAGTCAGAGGAATGCCCCGCAGATACTACGACTACGCCATGTTCCCACAGTTCGAGTTCTTGCATAAAGTCGCCACAGTCGGGGCGTTCCTCGTCGCCGTAGGCATGACGATAACCATTTTGAACTGGATAATCTCGGCCTTTAAGGGAGCCAAAGCTACTGACAACCCCTGGGGAGCGAAGTCGCTTGAATGGACCCATACGACAACCCCTCCGGGGCCGGGCAATTTCCCTGTGGCGCCGGTGGTGGACAAGGACTGGTCGCCCTATAACTATGGCGGCCATACTGCGAAGACCATTTAGCCAGGGTAGAGGATAAGCGAAGACGGCGGGGTGAAGAACACCCCGCCTTGCGTCCAAAGATACTTCAGTTAGCGGCTAAACGCCCGATACTTCGGTAACGACAGTCAGCCTATTTCTCGCCAGGGGCCGAAGCTGGAGCTTCCGGCACGAACCGGCCCACTAGAAAACTTTTGTACGTAGTCATGTTGTTTGACAGCACTAACCCGGCGATAACCAGCAAAAAAGCCCCGCAAAGCTTTTTGGAAACGGATTCGAGCCTGTCGGAGACAACCCTTGAAAGCGCCCATGAAACCGCAAGCCCACCGGCTGTTATCGCCGTCGCGATACCCAGCGAATAAGCTATAAGAAGAGCCGCGCCCTCTCCGACCCTGGCGGGGTTGGAGGCGATCTTGTATATTTCGGTTAACGCAGGGGTGACGCACGGCCTGTAAGCCAGAGAGACGGCCACGCCGAAAAGAAACGCGGACAAGTATCTAATCGCAATCGTCGTAATCGAGGTTTTCAAATCAAGAGTGAGGATTCCAAGCAGATAAAGCCCGATTATCCCTATCACCACTCCGCCAATCTGGTTTCCAAGGGAGAGCGTATTAAAGATAACCTTGCTCAATGACGTGGAGACAAGCCCCATGGATGTGAAAATCAGGACAAACCCGGCGAATGACACCAGCGACAGCAGAGCAGATTCGTAAATGCGCTTTGAGTCCCCAGCTTTACCGCCCGTAAGCGTGGCTCCAACTATAAATGCGACGAAAAACGGGACTATCTGCAGGAGACAGAAAATCCATATGGAGAAAAAAGAGCCTATCGAGCTGAAATACGCGTAAAAGATGGACATGCTACGCCGCTCCTGCGAGTGTTTGTGTGATGGTGGACGACGCTGTCGTCCTCAGTATCGTTTTTAATCCCTCCAGCGCCTGCTCATATCGCTCTATCTTGCCAACGTGGACATAACGTATCACCGCGCCATCATCCACAAAGACTGCTGTTGGCGTTATCTCCATCCCGGCCTCATGCGCAAGGCTCTGGCCGTTTTCGCTTATCACGGGAAATTCCAGTTTGTGTTTCTTTGCGAACCTGGACAGGTTGGAGGCGGAATCGAGCATACCCACTCCCAATATCGCAATTCCCGATTTAGGGTTTTCAGCCTGTATCCGCTTTATCCATTTAATCGAGTCGTGCGAACATGGGCACCAATCGGCGAAGAAAAAATAAATGGCCGGCCTGCCCACGATATTTTTATCGCTAACCTGCGCGCCATCCACCGCCGTAAGAGAGTAGGCCGGAAAATGGTCGCCAACCTTCAGCATTTTGTTTGGATTGGCCGCTTCTAACGCAAAGTGGTTAAACAGAGCGTTTAAAACAAACGCAACCGCGCCTAGAAGAATGATCTGGTTCATGCGCCGCCCGGATTTTATTTCCAGAGGCGCGCTTTCACATAATGCGTCCATAACGAGCGACTCCTCTAACTTCCACCATGATGTTTGATTTGACCAGAGCTTTCAGTTGGGTTGGTTTTGCGAACCATCCTGAACATTCTGCGATTCGGCTTTGCCAAGATTCTTCTGGGCCTCTTTGAGGCCGGACATGTGTCCTATCTTGAGGCTGTCCATAGTTGACAAGGCGCTCTCTACGGGACGTTTCTCAACCGGCGTCCTGTAGAGCGCGAGGAGAAGCGGATATCTACCCACAAGCTTTTCCATATCTTTTTCCCTGAAATCCATTTCCCAGTTGCCCACTAGCGCGTTCCACACCTGTACGATGGCGACGGCCTGAACCTCCGTGATGTTCTCTATCATTAAATCCGGCTTTGTGACCTTGTAGTTGAGGATGAAACCCTGCATGTGGGGCACAACAGCCACAAAAGGGGGGCCACATCTTGGGCAATAAAGCTTGATGCGTTCGTCGGAATGGCACTGCGTGCATATGCGCCGAGCCAGCTTGTAGGCTTCCTGGGGGGTGTAGTCAATGTAACCGTTAGCCTTCATAGCGCCGAGCACCGCATCCTTTGCCGGGTTGGGCATGGCGACAGCTACAACCGTAAAAGCCGATATCAAGGCGACCAGAACCGTAAAGCCGATTTTTCTGTTCAGTTGAAAACGCCTCCCCGTGTAAAAATGAAATCTATTTTTGGTTTCGGAGCATGGAATTCCGTTTCGCCAGAAAAAGATTAGCATGAAAAAGCATGTTGAATGGAAGACATTCTTTTTTAAACTAAAGCATTCAATTGGTCGCTTATCTGATTGAATACATGGAAATTATCTTCGCGGCAGAGTTCTCGAGAAATGCGATTTCCGCTTTACCAAAAGGCCACACAGCGAAGACTATCTAACCATGATTGCGATGTTGAAAGTGGGCGGTTTTTAATACAGAGATTGCTCGTCGCTTTGCTCCTCTCAAGGTGGATTGCGAGCCTTTGCTGGCATTGAGAGCGCCAGTGTTGTCACTCACGGGGCAATTCTGAGGCTGTCATTCTGAACGAAGCGTAGCGAAGTGAAGAATCTATCCAATCTGCTTTGATCCTTCGGTCGCCAGAGCTCCCTCATGATGATAAAACAAGGCCACCATTCACTAAAAATCTTAATTTGGCGAAATCTGTGAATCAATTTATGAAAACTGGAATCGAAAGGAAAACAATCAACAAGTCGCCAAAGCCTTCATTGCGACTATATTTAGGGTGGTTTCCTAAATCCTTCAATAAAGGAGGGGTCAGTTTTATTAAACGAGCC
>JADGAO010000303.1 GCA_015231995.1 Nitrospinota bacterium
CGGCCAGCTTAAACGAAAAAAGGGATTAGACTTCGCCATCTCTCTTTTTTCTTCCGGCGGGTTTGGGAAAATGGCGTACCTGATGACCGTCGGCGACCTTCCAGAGACTGCGATGGAACGCTTGAACGCGGAGCATAGCTCGTTCTGGCGCGGCGTACCGTTCCAGAGCAGGGAGAGCCTGCCGGTTTACTATCTGCTGGCGGACGTGGTTTTCATCCCGTCGTATTATGACGGTACGCCCAACGTGCTTCTGGAGGCGATGGCGCTGGGCAAAGTTGTCGTCGCAAGTAGCGCGGGTGGAATGCCGGACTTGATAGAGCATGGCGTGAACGGATTTTTGTTCGCGCCCGGCGACCAGCGCGGCGCAGTCTCCGCTCTTGAGATGGCGTTGAGAAAAGATGCGAATCTCGCGGATATCGGCGCGAACGCGAGAAAAACAGTGGTGGAAAAATTCACGCCGTCGCATGAGGTGGACGTTATCGAGAACGCTCTGCGAACAGCGGTTGGAAACTGACGGGAGCCGATATAATGAACATCGCAAAGGCCGTCGCCAGCTCGCCGGGGCTTTTGGAGAAACTATCGCTTATCCAGACAGACCCGCTCCAGAAAACACCAGTGTTATCCGCAAAAATCAAGCTTCTCTGGCAATGCAACCTCGCGTGCGTTTTTTGCTCCCTTCCGAAACCATCCCCGCCGATATCGCGGGAGAAGGTCGCCGAAATTCTCCGCTCGCTCAAAAGCAGAGGCCTGCTCAAGATTCATTTTTCCGGCGGCGAAGCGTTCCTTCACCCGCAGATAAACGGGATTATCGAAGACGCGGTCGCCCTCGGCCTGCAGGTGAACCTGACCACAAACGGTACGCTTATAACCAAAGAAGTAGCGCGATGGATCGCCGATTCCGGCGTCCATTCGATTTCCATCTCGCTCGACGGAGCCAGCGCAAAAACTCATGACAAACTGCGCGGAGTCAAAGGCGCGTTCAAAGCCACCGTCAGGGCCATCGGCCATCTGGCGAGGATGTCGAAAAAACGCCCGGTTGTCAGGGTCAACACTGTTGTAACCAGCCGGAACACCGACGACTTGGATGCGATTCACTCGCTGGTCTTGTCCATCAGCAAAAAGATAAAGTGGAAGCTCATCCCCGTGGATACTGACGACAAGACGCTTAGAGTCAACGGCGATACGATCCTCCGTATCATGGAGGCCGCTAGAGAATGGAAAGCTCTCGACGTTCCACCGTTTAATCTCTCTGGCGATTTGATGGACGCAGGCCGTTTGACAGCGGCGGTTCGTGGAGAGTATGGCGCCGCGATTCGCAGGGGGCGGATATGCTATGCGCCCTGGTTGACGCTTTTCGTGGATGCGTCGGGACGGGCCTATCCATGTTGCATGACACGCGGACGCATTCCCACCTATGGCAACGTGAATCGTGAATCGTTGGAGTCGGCGTTATCCGGGGAAAACGCGAGGATGGCCCGGATGAACATGGCGTCGGGACTTGCCCCGGCCATATGCGCCAAATGCGACGATTTCGTCGCCGAGAATCAGGCCATCGAACAGTTGATAGCCAAACTTCGAGCTGGACGAAATGAAACGACACATATTGGAGTGAGACGATGAAAAACCTGTTTGCGATTTTAAGCGTTGCGCTCTTTTCTGTTTTTGCGAATACAGCTATCGCCGCCGAAGCTCCGAACCTTGTCCTCAAACGAGGAGGAGTTGATTGGATCACCCTTACAAAGGAAGGCGCCGCCGTCATGGTGTCGTCAAAGGCATCTTCCATTACGCTCACACGAGCCGGGGCGGGATTTGCCATAACAGCCAAATCAGGCCCACACCGGGTTAAATACGAAGACGGCAAGCACAAGGTTTACGGCCCTAACGGAGCGTTGATTCTGAAAATAAAAATCACGCAGGACAAAATAAAAATTCTTCGGAGCGAAGACGACCCGGAGCCGTGGTCAATCAAATCCAAAAGCGGTTCCGCCGATCTGAAGGTGAAACGGAGCGAAACGGAATTAGGCAAAATCGCATTTCACCCGGAAAAATCGCTGATAAAAGTGAAAGACATGACCGGCTCCGAAGTATGCTCCATGACATCCACAGCGATAATGGTGTCACCCGCCGTGTGCCTGATGAACGGGTTGCCGGAGGAGAGCGCGCTCATGGCGTTCGCGTTATTGAACGCTATCGCCGAATGATCCTTTACTATGCGGTTGGCGGAGGGCTTGGGCATATAAGCCGAAGCCTTGCCATTCTCAATCGCTCCCAGTGGCTTGCAGGCCGGACGCGGTTGATGACATCGAGCGCGATTGCGGGGCTTACGGTAAACCACTCGCCATCTCCTGTGGATCATGTCGCAGAAGAGACAATCAGATCAAAACGCCGATACTCGGAATTTCTCTCGGACTACCTTGAGCGGTATCGTGTGCGACTCTTGATCGTGGATACCTTCCCATCCGGCATTGTCGGCGAGTGGGGCTGGGTCAAACCCTCCATCCCGGTGATGCTGGTGGCGCGTCATCTAAAGTGGAAAGAATATTCGGAACGGGCAGGCGCCTATGGCGTGGCTCCGGCGCATACGCTGATGGTCGAACCGCTGGATCAAGAGCAGGAGCGCGCGCTTGAAAACTGCGGAGACGTTTTGCGGATGGACTCTCCGATAACGCTGGAACAACCTCAGGGAAGAGCTGTGAAATCCGGCGTTCTCGTCGTTCATAGCGGGCCTGCCCAGGAGCTTGCGGAATTAAAAAAAATCGCGACGGAGCGGGTGGGCGGGGCGGATTCTATAGATATCGTTTCGCCGGAACGCGGGGTTTATCCGGCGGAATCGTTCATCCGCGATTATTCGACGATCGTGTCAGGAGCCGGTTATAACATGTGCGCGCTGGCTTCACAGGCGGCAAAAGGCGTAACGCACATCCTTCATCCGTTCGAGCGGCGCTACGATGACCAGTTTCTGCGCGCCCGCAGGATAAGGGATGGGATGTGGAGCGGCGCAGTAGGCGATGGCGCGCAAAAAGCCGCGACATGGTTACAAGAGCTGGCGGCGGGTTATTTGAGATGATGGCGACCGCTGTCATCATGAGGGAGTCTTGCGACTGTTGTCATCCTGAGGGAGACCTTGCGACCGAAGGATCAATGTATAAAGAATATTCTTTCGATGGATTCTTCGCTGGC
>JADGAO010000304.1 GCA_015231995.1 Nitrospinota bacterium
ACGAAATAGAGGAATCAATTTGTTTATGGCCAGCCCCCGGCCGCACCTGCTTTTTATTTTCCTTCATTTTTATTCCGCGCCGTAATAAGATTGAGATGACAGATGGGGGATGCGCTTCTCTTTAGCAACTTGCGTTCTGACGGGATCGCCTCTTGATAAAGGCTCAACCCGATGTGAGGGCCTTGCGATGGATGAAAAGCTGGCGTTGTTGAGGCTGGAGGGGTTTCAAAAGCTCCTATCCACCCTTCGCGATAATGGGTATGTCACCGCCGGGCCTACCGTGAGGGATGGCGTGGTGGTTTACGACGAAATCAACAGCGTCTCCGACCTTCCGCAGGGGTTCCGCGACGAACAGGCCCCCGGACGTTACAGGCTTTCAAAAAACGGCGGCTCGGCCTTTTTCGGGTATGCCGCCAGCCCCCAGTCGTGGAAAAAATTTCTTTATCCATCCCTTTCAAAAGTGTTTTCGGCGCGACGTGAAGGCGCCGGTTTTTCGCTGATCCACGAACACAACGAGACGGTCAAATACGCCCTGATCGGGGCGCGTCCATGCGAGATTGCCGCCATTCTCATCCAGGACAAAGTGTTCACCGGCGGCGCGCATGTGGACGATGCGTACAAGGCTCGGCGCGAAAACGTTTTCATCGTCGCCGTCAACTGCGCGGAGCCTGGGGGAACCTGTTTCTGCGCATCTATGGGAACAGGCCCGTCGGTTACGGCCGGGTTCGATCTTGCGTTGACGGAGATTGTCGAAGACGACCGTCACGTTTTTCTCGTCAAGACAGGCTCGGAAAAGGGCGTAAGCGTTTTGGCCCACATTCCGCACGAAAACGCCGATGACGGTTTCGCTAAAAAAGCGGATGACGTAACAAAGGCCGCGCTCTCCAAGATGGGCCGGAAACTGGACACCGGCGGAATTAAGGAACTGCTCTATGGGGCGCGCGACAGCAGGCATTGGGAGAAAGTGGCTAGGAGATGCCTCGCCTGCGCCAACTGCACGATGGTATGCCCAACATGTTTCTGCTCCAGCGTGGAGGATGTCACGAGCCTGACCGGAGACATAGCGGAGAGATGGCGCAAGTGGGACTCCTGTTTCACGACGGATTTCACATACATCCACGGCGGCTCCGTCCGCCAGACGACCGCGTCGCGCTATCGTCATTGGATTACCCACAAGCTTGGATCGTGGCATGACCAGTTCGGCTCGTCCGGGTGTGTCGGATGCGGGCGTTGCATAACGTGGTGTCCAGCGGGAATTGATATAACCGAAGAGGCCGCGGTCTTGCGGGCGCCGGTTGAACCGTCAACAGCAGAAGATCAGGGGAGGGGACATGAGAAACCTTGAATCCATCCTTACCGAAAGCAGGTTCCTTGCCGGGATGAACAAGGAGCAGTTGGAGTTGATCACCGGATGCGCCAGCAACGTGCGGTTTGACGCGGGGCAGTATCTCTATCGCGAAGGTGAAGAGGCCAACCATTTTTATCTCCTTAGGCATGGAATGGTGTCGCTGGAGCTGTACAGTCCCGAAAAAGGGCCGATTTCCATGCAAACGCTTGGGGAAGGAGATACGCTGGGATGGTCGTGGCTAATCCCGCCGCACCGATGGACGCACGACGCGCGCGCAGTGGAGCTGACACGCGCCATTGCGCTGGACGGCAAATGCCTGCGCGGAAAATGCGAGAAAGATCACGACCTCGGATACGAGCTTTACAAGAGGGTTGCGAATATCCTGACGGATTCGCTGGCCGCGGCCAACATACAGTTGTTGGACATGTACGGCGGCAGGAAGTGAAAAGGAGCGGATAATGAGTTGCGGCAGTTGCGGCCCGTTGATTCCCAAGCCCTTCACCATCACGAAGGTGGGGAAAGAGACGAGCGACACTTTCACGCTCACGCTTGCTCCCGGCGAGCCGAACGGCGGATTTGCGTTCGCGCCTGGCCAGTTCAACATGCTCTACCTTTTCGGATTGGGCGAGGTTCCCATCTCCATCAGCGGAGACGCGGCGGAAAACGAACGGCTTGTCCACACCATCCGCGCGGTTGGATCGGTGACGGGGCCGATGAAGGCCCTCAAAAAAGGCGACATGCTCGGCGTGCGCGGGCCATACGGTTCCGCATGGCCGGTCGAGGAGATGAAAGGTAGCGACGTCGTCATCATGTGCGGGGGAGTGGGGCTTGCGCCGCTCCGGTCTGTCATCTATCACATAATCCGCAACAGAGAGAAGTATGGCAGGGTTGCCCTGCTTTACGGAGCGCGTACCCCGGACGACATTCTGTACAGAAAAGAGCTGGAGAAATGGCGAGCAAGCCTCGATCTGGAAGTTCTCGTCACAGTGGACAGGGGGCTTGCCGGATGGAAAGGCAACGTCGGGCTTGTCACCACGCTTGTCCGCAAGGCGACTTTCGATCCTCACCACACGCACGCGCTGGTTTGCGGGCCGGAGGTGATGATGCGTTTCTCCGTGATGGAGCTGGCGAAGCTTGGCGTGTCCCACGACAACATGTGGCTCAGCATGGAGCGCAACATGAAATGCGGAGTGGGGCTTTGCGGCAGATGCCAGATGGGGCCGTTCTTCGTCTGCAAAGACGGGCCGGTGTTCCGCTATCCCGTGATAAAAGACGTTTTCGGCAAACGGGAGGTTTGAACGATGGCGAAGAAAAAACTCGCGGTGTTCAAGCTGGCCTCCTGCGACGGATGCCAGCTGACCCTGCTCGATTGCGAGGACGAACTGCTCGCGATAACCGGAGCCGTGGAGATAGCCAACTTTCTCGAAGCGTCGCGTGAAGTAGTGAAGGGGCCGTACGACCTTTCTCTGGTGGAAGGCTCCATCACCACTCCGCACGACGCGGAGCGGATTCATAAGATACGGCGGGACTCCAAATTCCTCATCACCATAGGCGCGTGCGCGACGGCTGGGGGGATACAGGCCCTCCGCAACTTCGCCGACGTGAAGGAGTTCACCTCCATCGTTTACGCGAATCCGCAATATATTTCCACGCTGGCCAAGTCCACGCCGGTGTCCGACCATGTTCCGGTGGATTTCGAGCTTCGCGGTTGCCCCATCAGCAAGGCGCAACTGGTGGAGGTTGTGGGCGCGTACCTTTTCGGGCGCAAACCGAACATTCCCAAACACAGCCTTTGCGTTGATTGCAAACGCAAGGGCGTTGCCTGCG
>JADGAO010000305.1 GCA_015231995.1 Nitrospinota bacterium
CCCGGATTCGTTTGAAACCCTTGCGAAATTCCATGTAGGTCCTGTTCACGGAGGGCCGAAGTTCACCCATGCGCTTGACGCGGTTTATGCCGTGGCGCGTGATGGAGCTCTTACGAAATTCGATATCCGTTCGCTTGCCGTCGAAGCGCGGGCGAAGGCTGGAATAAGTTCCCGGTCTGTCGCGGTTTCCGGCGATGACAAAATTATCGGGGTCGCCAACTATCTGCCCCAGAACATCGTTTTTCTGGATACGTCGTTAAACCCGGTCAAAGAGATTAAAGCGGACGGGAAAATAGGCGGGTTTTATTCGATTCCTGAAGAACGCAAATTCATCGTCTCTTTCAGGGACAAACCGGAGCTTTGGTTAATAGAAGATAGCGAACCTTTTGAAATTGAAAAACTGAGACTTCCAGAGCCTTTTGAAGATTTTTCCATAAGTCCCGCCGGGCCTCTTATTTTAGGGACGAAAAGGGGTAGCGGCGTAATTAACGTTTACGATTACAAACAACGCAAGACCCTGACTGCGCTTGTGTCGGGTGGCGGTATGCCGCATCTGGCCTCGGCTACGTTCTGGATGAAATCCGGCGAATTGTTCGTCGCGGTCAACCATATCGGTAAGCCGTTGGCGACCGTTTATTCGTTGGACAAGCTAAAGCCCGTGGCGGAGATCGCATTGCCGGGTTCCGGTTTTTTCATAAGGGCGCACAAGGCCGCCCCGCATATATGGGTGGACTCGGAAACCGAAACGATCACCCTTATCTCCAAAGAAGATTTGTCCAAAGCGATATCCATCGTTCCGAGGCCCGGCAAAAAAGCCAGCCATATCGAATTCAGCATGAACGGTAAATTTGCGCTTATCTCTATCCCTGGGGCGCAAGGGGAGGTTGTCATTTACGACACTGCGACGCTCAAGGAAGTGAAGAGCATCGCGTTCAACGACCCGGCGGGCAAATACAACGCAACCAACAAAACACATCCATCCCGCTCGGATGATTATTTCCTTTCAGGCGCGAAGGTTTCCGCCGGAGAGAATGTTTTCAATAATTATTGCATGGGATGCCATCATCAGGTGTACGAGGCTTTCGGCCCATCTTTTACAGAGATAGCGGCTATGCGCACCGACGACCAGATACGATTTCACATTAAGTCGCCGGTAGAGAGTTCGAAGACTCTCGGTTACAGGATTAACTCAATGCCACGGCTTCCGCTTTCGGGGGAACAGTTGGACGCCGTGGTAAGTTATGTAGGTGGTTTCAGATAAAAGGGGGGAAATATGTTCAGGCTCAGCCATTACCTGAATGTCTTGAGGAACAGGAGGGTTTCGGGAAACGGTTGCGGGCCGGCCCATGCCGGCAGAAAGCAGGCGCTTCCCATAGTGATATGGAACCTCACCCGCAGATGCAACCTGGAGTGTCTCCATTGTTACGCCTCTTCCAAAGAACGCCATTACAGCGGCGAGCTTACGACGGAGCAGGCGTTGGCCACGCTCGACGGGCTTGCCGAGGCGCATTGCGGGACAATCGTCTTTTCAGGCGGAGAGCCGCTTTACCGGGAGGACATCCACACCCTTGCGAAACGGGCGGTGGACTTGGGCCTCCCGTTAACGCTTTCCACGAACGGCACACTCATTGACGATAAAACCGCCGATCGTCTGGTCGAGTCTGGTTTCACTTACATCGGCATCAGCTTTGACGGGATGGAAGAGACGCACGACCGGTTCAGGGGGATGAAGGGCGCGTTCAAGCAATCCCTCGATGGGCTGATGAGGATAAAAGAACGAGGGGTGAAGGTAGGCGTCCGGTTCTCGCTCACCCGTATAAACATAGCCGATCTGCCCAAAATATTTCAGTTCGTAGAGGAGAGGGGCATTACCAAGCTTTACCTTTCGCACCTCGTCTATTCTGGAAGAGGCAACCTTAACAAAGGCGACGACCTTTCCCCGGAAGAGACCAGAAATATTATGGAATATGTTTTCGAGAAGGCCGAGGAGTACGCCTCATCCCCGTCCGGCCCGCAAATAGTGACCGGCAACAACGACGCGGACGCGGTGTTCCTGCTACTTCGCATGATGAAAAAAGACCCTAAGTCCGCAGACGCCCTGCTTCCAATGCTTGAGAGGGCAGGGGGGAATAACGCCGGCATCGGCGTCGCCAACATAGACCCCACCGGAGAGGTGCATCCCGATCCGCTGACATCATATATCAACCTGGGAAACGTTACGAAGAAACGCTTCGCCCAGATATGGAACGATGAAACCCACCCGGTTCTTGCAAGACTGCGGGAGCGTCCACGGCGTATAAACGGCAGATGCGGGGAATGCGCCTGGCTGTCCGTTTGCGGGGGGAACGCAAGGCCCAGGGCAAAGCTTATAAACGGAGACATGTGGGGGAGCGACCCAGCCTGTTATCTTACCGACGAGGAAATAAAGATTGAGACATCCTGCGCGATTTAGCCTGACCGTACTGCTGACTGCGATACTGCTGGCCGCTTCCACCGTATTCGCAGGCGACTGGGGCACGGGGGCCCTTATGGTGATTATCGAACGCGAAAGCGGGAGCGTCGTCGTCGTCGACTCCGCGCAGGATCACAAAGTTCTCGGCAGGATCGAAGGATTGGGCGTCCTTCATCATGCGACCATATCGTTTTCACGCGACGCCCGATACGCCTACGTCGTCAGCAGGGACGGGTTGTTAAGCAAAATTGACCTTGTGAAACTGACGCTTGCATCGCAAGTGAAGGTTGGGGAAAGCACGATCGGCCTTGCCGTCAGCCAGGACGGCAAAACCATCGCCGTCAGCAATTACAGGCCGGGCAACATCGTAATGGTCGCCGACAACACGTTCAAGATCATAAAGACGATAGACGCAGACAAATCCAAAACCGTCGGTTTGGTGGACGCGCCGGATAACCTGTTTGTGGTCGGCCTGATGGACGCGAACGCGGTGTGGGTGATAGACGCCAACGATCCGGCGTTCCCGGTCATACGCAAATACGAAGACATCGGGGAGAAACCCTATGACGGGCTTTTGACCCCGGACGGAAGGTTCTATGTGTCCGGCCTGTTCAATTCCCCCTGGATAACGATGATTGACCTTTGGAATATCGAAAAGCCGACTCGCGTCCCACTGCCAAAACTGGAAACCGAAGGCAAGGAAAAACCGGTTCTCAAAA
>JADGAO010000306.1 GCA_015231995.1 Nitrospinota bacterium
CAAAGTATAATAGAATATTCTATTTGATAGATTCTTCACTTCGTTCAGAATGACAGTGACGATGGATTCTTCGCTTCGCTAAGCGGAGTTTACCCTGAACTCTGTGAAGGGTTCAGAATGACAACGCTCCATTCCGAATGACAACACAGCCACATTAGCCGCTTGACAAAATCCTGGGCGGCAATCTATCGTAAACCAACGATCAATTGATGGCGGCGCTAAATATGGTTGAGCAGTTAAAAGGTTTCGTAAACACCTTTAATTTCGACATGCTGATGAACTGGCTGAACCACGTCAGCGTCGCAGAACTCCTGCTCAATCCGTTCGTCCTGGGGCCGATCGTGGTAATTATCGGGTTGATGAGCTATTCCAAAACGGCTTACCTTGGACAACAGATTGTCGTCTATCTCCCGGCCATACTATATCTTTCCCTGACAATGGTTATTTTGAGAAACGACGTCATCAGCAACACTGGCCCGTTCATTATGGCGATGGGGGCGTTTTTCCTCATAATAGGCTGGTTCGTCTGGACCCGGCTTTTGGGCGATTGAAGCTGGCGGAACGTACGGCCTGATGGCCAATAATTCGGAGAAACGTCATGGTGTTGATAGACGGCGTTAAGGTCAAACGGCTGGAGGTGAAGCCCGACGAGAGCGGAAGGCTGATGGAGATAGTCCGGCGCGACGACGACATCTTCATCAATTTCGGACAGGCGTACATAACCACGGCGTACCCCGGCGTGGTGAAGGGATGGGGTTGGCACAACCACAAGGACGAGCTTATCACCACCCTTAGCGGCATGGTCAAAACCGTTCTTTACGACGGGCGGGAGAATTCCCCCACACACGGCGTCATTAACGAATTTTTTATCGGCGAGCATAACCCCTGCCTTTTGCGGGTTCCTCCCAGGGTTGTCCACGGCTTTAAATGCATATCGGAGAGCGAGGCCATGTTGCTGGTTGTTTCTTCGGAGCCTTACGACAGGGATAACCCTGACGAGTTCCACATAGACCCGCTCGTAAATAACATACCCTACGACTGGCGGAGAAAAGACGGCTAAAACCGGAATTGTTGTAGGGTCGCCCCGGTGGGTCGCCCGGATCAAGAAGGGCGACCCACCGGGTCGCCCCTACACGAAAGTTTATCGCCCACAGCCGAGCGATTTTGTTAAGCGCTAGCCGGAGATTAACCCCTACTGCGATTCGATATCCCCAAAGTCGCTCGGTTTCACGTCGCGTATCCAGTCTTTGAACTGCTCTTCGTCCACGCCCTGTTCCGGCGGGGTGGCTCCCTCCACGCTCTTGGCGTTGTCCAGCACGTTTTTTGTGACGTATATCGGCGCGTTGACGCGGAGCGCCACAGCGATGGCGTCTGAAGGGCGGGAGTCCACTTCCAGCGTGTCCCCGTTTATCGTGATGGAAATCACCGCATAGAATGTGTTGTTCTTCAGGTCGTTGACCACTATGCGGTTGACCGTGGCCTTTAAGGTGGTGACTATGTTTTTTATGAGATCGTGCGTCATCGGCCTGGGCGTGGCGACGGATTCCATCTCCAGGGCAATGGCCGTAGCCTCCGGGTACCCGACCCAAATAGGCAGTGTCCTGCTTCCGTCTTCGTTCTTGAGAATTATGATGGGCGTGTTGGTGAGCGGGTCGAAAACAAGCCCCTCAACCTTCATAAGAATCATATCGTTCTGGTAGCTCATGGCGTTGATCCCACTTGCGGTTTATCGAAGAATATCACCATGAAGGCTGAATTGTCCGCTTTTCGTAATTTTAACACGAACCAGTCGCCCGGTGAAATCTTCGCCGGATGTAAAGTTTACCACGATATTTTGAGGCGTTCTGCCACACATTTTCTCCGTGTCCCTTTTGCTTGGCCCGTCCACAAGAACCTCGACATCCCTGCCAATCCATCCCGCAAGGCGTTTGGCCGTGATCTCCTTCTGGAGCGTCATCACGCGGTCGAACCGTTCCTGCGCCAGTTTTGCAGGGATGCGGCCCGGCAGATTCTCCGCCGGTGTGTTCGGGCGAGGCGAATATTTGAAGAGGAAAATGTTGTCGTAATTAGCCCGCTCGACGGCGCGGAATGTGGCCTCGAAATCCTCGTCGCTCTCCCCCGGAAATCCGACAATCACGTCGGAGGTGAGGGATAAGTCCGGTATCCTTTCGCGCAACTTGTCCACCCGGTCGAAATACCTGTCAGCGGTGTAGCCTCGCTTCATAAGCTCAAGTATTTTGTCCGACCCGGACTGGATGGGAAGATGCAGATAGGGACAGACGCTCTCAAGCTCCGTCATCGCGCCGATGAGGGAGTCGGAAAGGTCTTTTGGATGCGATGTGACGAACCTGATCCTGGCGTCAACGGCGATAGGGTTCATCTGACGCAAAAGACCGGGAAAATCAACGCCGCCGCCAAGCCCCACTCCATAGCTGTTCACGTTCTGCCCCAGCAGAGTGATTTCCCTGTAACCTTGCGCTATCAGGGCGGAAACTTCGTTGAGCAGGTTCGATATCGGCCTGCTCTGTTCTGGGCCGCGAGTGCTCGGCACGATGCAGTAGGAGCAATGGTTGCCGCAACCGCGCATTATGGGAACCCAAGCGCTTAAAGCCGATTCCCTCCTGACCGGAAAATCTTCGTATTCGGAGCCGTACGAGGTGTCAACCTGAGGCCTGCCGGTCTCCTCGAATTTCCGCAGAAGGATATGCGCTTTGTCCAGAGCCCTTGTGCCGAAGACTATGTCAACGAGCGGCTCGCGCTGGACGATCATCTCCCCATGCTCCTGCGCCATGCACCCGGCCACGCCGATGACGAGGTTTTTGTTGGCGGCTTTCAGCGGACGGAGCGTTCCGAGAAGGGAGAAAAATTTATGCTCCGCCTTGTCACGCACGGCGCAGGTGTTGACGACGAGAAAGTCCGCCTCGGTTTTGTCCTCGGTGTACTCGTATTCCTCGGTGAGCGTCCCGGCGAGCCATTCGGAGTCGCTTTTGTTCATCTGGCAACCCAGTGTGATTATGGCCAGTTTTTTCTTTTCCATCGTCTAAGTGTAGGGAAGGCTTGCAGTGGATGTCAACGGCGGTGAACCAGCCGCAAATAAGTCTGACACGAAAAAGAACGTCGCTTGAATTAAACAACTTCGCTTAAATGAGAGTAGGGATGCGGG
>JADGAO010000307.1 GCA_015231995.1 Nitrospinota bacterium
GCATGATGCCTCTTGAAAAAACGCTTGCGTATGTTTGTAATGATTCAAGCATGCCGCAGCTGACACCTGATGATTACGAAATTCTTAAGCGACTGCCCATCCCGCTTGATGAAGCAATGAAAATAGCGGAGCTTCACAAAGCCCAACGATGCTCGTTTCTCGATAACCAAATAGTAATAGATGCATTTGGTGAGGTTCAATTATGTTGCGCCGTTTATGATAGTAGTAAATACGCAATCAGCAATTATTTAAATACACCCATTAATCATATACATGAAATCCGCCGCTCGCATCCAATGTGCGCCAAGTGCGCTTGTGTCGGAGGTCATGTCTATGTTCCAGCCAGCGCTCCGGAATTTGAAATTATCGCCGACGCCAATTTATCAGAAAAGGAATGATTTTGACTAGCACAGCAGCCCGCGCGTTGGTTAGTAAGTAGAGTAAGGATATAATATGGTTAAACACAATAAAGCAGTTCAGCGTTTTTACGACGACCTGATATACGGCGACAAGGCGACTTTAAGCAAAAGCGAGGCGATGCTGAAAGCATTTCCCTTCCCAACTATAGAACAATTGCCAAGTTTGCAAGTGTTGGAAGTTGGGTTGGGTCGGGGGGAGTGGAGCCTCGGGCTGGCCACATATGCCCGTAAGTATACGGGGCTGGATTATTCTGGAAAGACTATTGAATATGTCCGGCAAGAGCTGGAATCCAACGGCTTGCACGAAAATGCATCTTTGGAGCATGGGACGGTGTTGGCTTTGCCTTTCGAAGACAATTATTTTGACGTCGCATATTGTATCGGCGTTCTTCACGCCACACCAGACGCCGTTCAGGGATTTCGCGAGTTGCTTCGAGTTTTAAAACCCGGAGGCACACTGAATATCATGCTTTATGGAAAAGTTCAGCCACGCAATATCATTCGCGACACGTTATTTTACATCTCTAAATTGGGGCGTTGGGCAGATGGCCTGATTCTTAAATTAGTTCTGGCGATAGAAAAATGGCATTTGCCGGACACATGGTTCTTCAATGCTGACGGGAATATCGTGTTGTATAAGGACTGGTATTTTGCGCCTATACAAAGCCACCATACTATCCAGCAAATCACCGAATGGGCGCAACAAGAGGGCGCAGAGGTTACATATGCTTTTCTCGACCCATACCGAGGCACGCTCAAAAGGCATCAACGATGGGCGTCTGGCAAAATATTGGGGCGGTTTTTATGCCCGGATTTTATGGCTAGCATTCAGAAACCGGGCGTTCCCGCATGAATATTCTAGGAATAACAGGGTTCTTTCACGACCCTTCGGCGGCTCTGCTTGTAAATGGCAAGCTGATCGCTTTTGTAGAGGAAGAACGCCTCATCCGCATTAAACACGCGAATGCGGCCTTTCCGGAGCGTTCGATAGAATTCTGTTTAAAGACCGCTGGCATTAGCTACGCCGATCTGGACGCCATCGTTTGCGAACATGACATGGACGTCATCCTCGCGCACGACCCGGAAATGACGCCTTATCGTGAGACGTTCAAAAGTTATCCGGAGCTTCGGGCGTGGCATCGTGAAATATTCGAGGAGGCCAGAGACCGTTTCTTCGGTTTTGCCTCACAAAAGGGCATCCGCAAAGCAGTGTTCGCACCTCATCATCACACCCACCTTGCGACGGCATATTATGGTAGCGGATTTGATGAGGCGTTGGTCTTGTCCATTGACGGACGGGGAGACACCAAAAGCGCAATCATCGCTCATGGAGTGTCAGGGGAAATCCGGATTTTGGATGAAATCCCGTTGCCCAATAGCCTTGGGCTTTTATACGCCGGAGTAACAAAGTTCCTGGGTTATACCCCGTTCGATGGTGAGGGGACGGTTATGGGCCTCGCCGCCTATGGGACAGACTCCTATCGCGAGTTTTTCGACGAATTGGTCGGACGTGATGGACACCGCTTCGCCGTGCGGCCTGATGCGGCGTTCAATGAGTTAATTGATCCGCTTTGCAAAGGAATCCGCAGTCCTCTAGAGAAACGTTTCGGGCCTGCCAGGGCGTTCAATCCTGATCCTCGCAACGGAGTGGATGAAAACATAGCGGCCTCACTCCAAGCTTGTGTTGAACGCGCAGTCGCCGATTATTTGGCGTATTACATTAAAACGACCGGTTTAAAAAAACTGTGCATCGCTGGCGGTGTGGCGCTTAATTCCAAGATGAACGGCCAGTTGTTCAGGCTACTTGGACTCGAAGACATTTATGCGTTTCCAGTCGCTGGGGACGCCGGTTGCGCCATCGGAGCCGCCATGTGGTATGCGAAAAAGTCGCACGGCCCCAAAATAGCGCCCATATCCCACGCTTACTTTGGCCCATCTGCCACGGAAGACAAAATTTTATCAGCCATGGAAAAAACCGCGTTCAAGTTTAGCAAGCCGGACAACATTGCTGAAGCGTCCGCTAATTTACTTGCTGAGCACAAGATCGTCGGCTGGTTTCAGGGAAGGATGGAAGGCGGCCCCAGGGCTCTTGGAGCGCGTTCAATACTTTCCAACCCATCCACCGTAGCAGACAAGGACGCCGTAAATATCCGTGTCAAGTTCCGCGAGCCCTGGCGCCCGTTCGCGCCATCCATTTTGTTTGAAAAACGCGAACGTTATACGGGATCATTGATTCATGCCCCGTTCATGACGGTGACTTTTGAGACGCCAGAGTCCGCGCGAGCGGAAATTGCCGGAGCGATGCATGTTGACAACACGATTCGCGTCCAGACAGTTAAAAGAGAGGATAATCCCCTTTATTACGAGGCCATATCAGCATTTGAACGCATAACAGGCATACCTGTTTTGACCAACACTTCGTTTAACCGGAAGGGCGAGCCTATTGTAAATTCGCCGGAAGACGCTTTGGATATGTTCGGCGCAACCGATATGGACGCCTTGGCAATCGGGCCTTATTTGGTGACCAAGAAAAGCCTTGCCTCCCATTCAAAGCCTAAAGAGAAGTTGAATCCAGAAGGCATGATCTTCGACCAATACAGCCGATATAAAGCCTGTTCGGATTTGCTTCGTCAAGCGGGGTTTGCTTCCGGCGACACTCTGCTCGACGTCGGTAGCGGCCCGGAATGCCTGTTTGGGCAGTTCATGCAGGACGCCGAGATAACCTACGTTGACCCG
>JADGAO010000308.1 GCA_015231995.1 Nitrospinota bacterium
ACAGGGCGACCACCACCATAAACACCGTGCTCGATGTGAGTATGGTTCTGCTCAAGGTCTGGTTGATCGAAAGGTTGAGCATGTCCAGAGTGGGCATGCCTCTTTTAAGCTTCATGTTCTCACGGATGCGGTCGAACACGACTATCGTGTCGTTTAGCGAGTAGCCGATAACGGTAAGGATAGAAGCCAACACCGTCAGCGTGAATTCCTTGCCCAACAGGGAGAAAACGCCGAGTATGATAAGCGGATCGTGCATCGTGGCGAGCACGGCTCCGGCGGCGTAACGGAACTCGAAACGGAAGGCGAGATAGATCAGGATGCCGATGAGCGAATAAAACACGGACAACAGGGCCTTCCACTGCAAATCCGCGCCGACTTTCGGACCGACCATTTCCATGCGTTGAATAGCAAACTTACCGGTGTACTTCGCCTTAAGCGCCGCTTCCACCTTTTGAGCCATCGTCTCTTTGCCCGGCGTCTGTTCCAGCTCAATCGGGATGCGGATAAGAAGCTCATCCGGGGAGCCGAACTCCTGTATGGAGAAATCGCCGAGGTTGAGCGCGCTTATCACGTCCCGAACGTCGTTGGTCGTGGTCTTTTCGGTGAACTTGACCTGGATCAGCGTGCCGCCCTTGAAATCCACGCCGTAATTGGGGCCTTTGATGGCGAGCGCCAGAAGGGAGATGACGACCATCGCGATGGATACGCCAATGGCTAAACGCCGCTGGCTCATGAAATCTATTTTAGAGTCGGGTTTAAAAAGCTCCATGTCGGCCTTATATGCTAAGTTTGGTGATGCGGCGTGAGCCGAGATACCAGATGAAAATCGTGCGGGAAACGAAAACCGCAGTGAACATGCTGGCGATAAGGCCGATGCTCAACGTTATGGCGAAGCCTTTCACCGGCCCCGTCCCGAACTGGAAAAGAGCGACCGCCGCGATAAGCGTGGTTATGTTGGAGTCCAGGATCGTCAGGAACGCCTTGGAGAACCCCACCTCGACGGAGGTGCGTATGGTCTTGCCAAGCCTCAGCTCTTCGCGAATGCGCTCGAATATAAGCACGTTTGCGTCCACCGCCATACCGATAATCAGTATGATGCCCGCGATCCCCGGAAGGGTGAGCGTGGCGCCGAAATAGGCCAGTGCGCCGAGTATGATGATTATGTTGAATACAAGGGCCACATCGGCGATGAACCCGCCAAGCCCGTAGTAAACAAGCATGAAAATCACAACCACCACGCCGCCGATGATAGCCGACATGACGCCTTTGTTGATGGAGTCCTGCCCGAGCGATGGGCCGACGGATCGCTCTTCGAGTTTAATAAGCGGCGCGGGCAACGAGCCGGCCCGCAGGACAATCGCCAGATCCTTCGCCTCTTCGTAGCTGAAACTGCCCTCGATCATCGCCGTGCCGCCGGTAATGGCCTCGCGGATGACTGGGGCGGAATGGACGTTGTCGTCGAGCACGATGGCCATGCGTTTGCCGACGCTAACCGTGGTAAGGTCCCCGAACAGCTTTGCGCCTTCCCTGTTGAAATCCACGGAGACGTAGGGCATGTTCATGTCGCTGACCTGCACGCGGGCGTTGGAGACGTACTGGCCGGTCATCTCGGTCTTCCTTTTAACCAGATACGGGATCTTCTCGATGACTTTCTTGGTTATGGGATCAACCTTGCGTTCGTATAAAATCTCCGAATCCGCCGGAACGCCTTGCTCGGTGGCGGCCTGCGGATCAATATCCTCGTTTAACATGCGGAAATCGAGACGGGCGGTTTTGCCTATCAGGTTTATTGCCCGGTCGCGGTCTTTGACGCCGGGGAGCTGAATGAGGATGCGGTTGCCGCCTTCGCTTTGTATCGTCGGTTCGGACACGCCGAACTGGTCAATACGGTTTCGCAAGGTCTCCAGCGCCTGGCCTATGGCGTTGTCATGCACCAGCTTTTTATGGTCGGTCGTGTAGGCCAGCTTCATCGTCTTCCTGTCGGACGTCCAACTGGCCACTTCCATTATATTGTAGTCGCCCTTGACGGTTTTTTCGGCGACGTCGGCCTGGGCGGGGTTGGTGAGATCAACTATTATGTTCACACCGTCGCGCCTGACGGACGTTACCGCCACTCCGCCTTTTTCGAGCAGTTTTCTGACTCCATCCACCTCGCCGTCCAGCGAAGAGAGAAGGGCCTTGTCCACGTCCACCTCGAACACCAGGTGCATTCCGCCCTGGAGATCCAAGCCGAGGTTGATTTTTTTATCCAGCGGTAGCGCGAAATAAAGCGAGAACCCTACTACGACGGCGATTAACGCCGAACGCCACGCGACGATTTTAGTCATCTTTCATCTTTCCCAGCGCGTCGTTTTCCTTAAGCCTCTCCTGCACGGCGTTTCTTAACATTTTCACACGCACGTTCTCGGCTATCTCCACGGTGACGACATCATCCTTAATCTTATGAACTACGCCGAATATGCCGCCGGTGGTCACGACGGTGTCCCCCTTCTTGAGCGACTCCTGCAACACTTTAAGGTCGTTACCCCGTTTGACCTGCGGGCGTATAAGGGAGAAATAGAAAATCCCGAATAACGCCGCATAAAAAACAAGCATCACCACGGTGTGTCCACCCTGGTCGGGCGCGCCCTCCGGAGCCGGGCCCATGGATAAAAGCGTCCTTGTCAGTAACTCGTGAATCATTGGTTCATTTTCTTAAAATAAAACGCTGATACTAAAGGAAACTCCGAATCTTTGCAAGGAGAAACAATGAAGAGTTTAATTTAATGGTTTGAGGGGAGCGACAAAACCATCTATGCCAGCGCCCTTGGAAAATTTATCTGGAAGAGGTCTGTCCTCGGCGGCTTTGTAGTCCTGATCAAATTTACTCCACCACTGGTCGGATAAATACTGAACACCGAGTTGCAACTCGTAAAGCTGAAGAACCACCACTTTTGTACCAACTGGAATCAGGTCTTCTTTCTTTGTGAAAAAATAGAAATCCCACAAACGGTATCCATGAGCGAAATACTCAAATATTCCAGTTTTTTTGAAAAACATATTGAACGAATTCCCAACCATCACTGTTTGGGGAATCAAGTTGATGGAGCAATTTCTGGACTGCACCCCTTAAACTGGAGCGTTTTTAAGCCGAAATTAGTGTGCCTGT
>JADGAO010000309.1 GCA_015231995.1 Nitrospinota bacterium
TCGTCCCTGCGTCCGCCCTGCATGGGGTTGACCAGGCGAAGCAGGTATGGGCCTACCCGCACTTCGTCGCCGATGGAGGCCTCCGCTTTTTCTATTTTCTGGCCGTTGAGGAATGTCCCGTTATTGCTCTTCAAATCCTCGATGACGGCCTTGCCCCCCTTTACGTATATCCTGACATGCCTGCGGGAGATAAGCGGGTTGTCGAGCCGGATGTCGGCCTCCTGCGTCCTGCCGATAACGACTGGCTGTGGCGTGATGTCGTACTGTGACTGGAGAACGCCTTCCAACTCCACATCCATGCGCATAATGTCCGAAATGTTCATGGCCATCGTGGCTTCGTTGACGGATGCGGCGTCCTTGAATTCCACCGGTTTGGGCGGCGCCTCCTGTTTGAATATCAGCTTCACGGTGCCCAGGAAGAACTCGTCGCTGTCATGCATCTCGCGGCGGTTTATCCTTTCCCCATGGTATGTCGTGCCGATGTGGCTGTGCAGGTCTTCGATAAAGTATTTACCGTCTTCATAGCTTATCTTTGCGTGCTTGCGGGAGACGTATGACTCGTCGAGATGGATTTCCGCATCCGCCGCCCTGCCTATGACCACGGGCGCAGTGGAGAGGTCGTAAACCCTGGGCGGATGTCCCTTTTCCTCCACCACCAGCTTGGCCACACCCTGACCGCCCAGTTTCACTATCTCGCCGGGGGGGCCGGAGCCGACAACCGCAATGGGTACGTCCGAGGTCACCACGTTGCTCACCGCCGGGGCGACGGCTATTTTCGGGGTCGTCTTGTACTCGTCGGCCTTCGCCTCCTGTTCCGGGCTCCAGATGACCTTGTAAACTTTCTGCGGGCCGAGCTTGCCCTTCAGCGATGTTTCGCAGGAAAAAATGATGCGGAATTCCCCGGTAGGCCGCACCAGGTTGAAGGTGTCTTCGGAGATGAGTATCTCGTTTGGTTTTGCCAAGGCCTCGAACCTCTGCGCCGTGTTCACAACGTCGCCGTAAACGTCGTTCTTCTCCACGATCCCCCTGCCGGTGTTTAAACCGCACCGCAAGAGAAGCTGGGGGTGGATGGCTTTCTCGTTGAACTTCCTCATGGCTATCTGCAACTGCCCGGCGGCCCGCACTGCGTCCGAAGGGTTGTCGAAATAGGACATGGTGCCGTCGCCCATCGTTTTGACAAGTATTCCCTGGTTGTCTTTGACGATGGGGGTCACGATGTCGTAATGGTTCTTCAAAAGCGAACGCATGGCCAGGTCGCCAAGCTCCTCGCTTAACCGGGTGGAGCCGGTAAGGTCGGTGAACATCACCGTAATGTCCTTGGTGAACTTACGGTGGATGAGCGACTCCAGTTTCTCCTTCTGCTTGAGAAGGGTCTCCAGGTCTATCTCCTCGGATTTATCACCAAGCCTGCTATCTTCATCGCCCATCGAAAAACCTAAAACCAGCGTGTGAGTGAGAACAAGCTACTCCCGTCCAGCAGGGAAACAATCTTAGCCCCTTGTGTCCGTCCATGAGCGAAAACTTATTTCCCCGCATTTTGCTACTATACTAGCTAATAGACGGTAACTTCAAGACGGTTGGCCTTCATTTTTAGGTGGTTGAGGGAGTTTTTTAGCCGGGTGACACAGGGAAACGCAGGCAAAATTGATAAAAGGGCGCTTTTCGCCTGGACTTTGTACGATTTCGCAAACACCATTTTCTCCATGAACGTGGTCTCCCGGTATTTCCCCCTCTGGGTGACGAAGGAGCATGGCGCGCCGGATTTATATTTCTCCGCCGCGCTCTCGTTGTCCATGCTGGTGGTCGCCATCACATCCCCGGCCCTGGGCGCGATTTCCGACGATACGGGTAAACGGGTCAAACCGCTCCTTTTCCTCACCACGGCCTGCGTCATCGCCACGGCCTCCATCGGGTTCACCGGCTCGTTGCTGACGGGGCTTGCCATGTTCGCCGTCGCCAATTACTGTTACCAGTCGGCGCTTGTTTTCTACGACGGGCTTCTGCCGGGCGTGGCGGGGTCGGGGTCTGTGGCTAAGGTTTCCGGCTACGGGGTTGGGCTTGGATACCTGGGGGCCATAGCGGGGCTTCTGCTACTTGCGCCGGTGGAGAAAAACTTCGGGCCGTCGGCGGTCTATTTCCCGACGGCTCTGCTGTTCCTGATTTTCGCCATACCGCTTTTTCTTTGGGTCAAGGACTCGCAGATTATTCCCGGAGCAAAAGCCGACATCGCGGGGGCTTTCCGCAAAACCTCTGAGTCGTTCCGCCGGGCGGCGAAAAATAAAAATCTTGCGATATATCTCGTCGCCAACTTTTTTATCCTCGACGCGGTGAACACCGTAATCGCCTTCATGTCCATCTACGCCAACACGGTAATCGGGCTGGACGGGATGAAGCTCAACCTGTTCCTCATAACCTCCACAGTGGGCGCGGCCATCGGGTCGTTGATATGGGGTAGCGTGACGCACTCCATCGGGTCGAGACGCGCGATGATTAACGTGTGCAGGATGTGGCTTGTCACGCTGTTCGTGGCGGCTTTCGCGCCGAACGAGACGATTTTCTGGCTGGTGGGGCCGTTGGCGGGCGCGTCGCTGGGCGGGGTGTGGGTGGCCGGACGAACTCTGCTTATCGAACTTGCGCCGAAGGAAAATCTGGGCGAATGTTTCGGCTTGTACAACGTGGCGGGCAAAGCCGCGTCCATAAGCGGGCCTATCGTGTGGGGCGTGGTCGTTTATGTTTTTTCGTTTCTCGGCGGGACAATTCAGCACAGGCTCGCGGTGTTGTCGCTGGCGCTGTTTATCGGCGCAGGGTTGTGGTTGTTGAGGAAGATAGAGCCGGGCAGGGGGGTGTGACTGTTTTTCAAGAGTATGTCATTCTGAGCCCTTCGTAGGACTCAGGGTAAACTCCGCGAAGAATCCATCGTTATTGTCATTCTGAACGAAGCGTAGCGAAGTGAAGAATCCATCAAATAGAATATTCCATTCTACTTTGATCCTTCGGTCGAGGCCTCCCTCAGGATGACATGACTATTGTCATTCTGAGCGCCAGCGAAGAATCTATCAAATAGAATATCCTGCTCTACTTTGATCCTTTCGGTCGCTAACGCTCCCTCAGGATGACAAAAAAGTGCCTCCCTCAGGATGA
>JADGAO010000030.1:0-4576 GCA_015231995.1 Nitrospinota bacterium
TTCGCGATAAAGGGCGCGTCCAATGCCTGCTTTGCCCGTTCGAATGCCTGCTGGACAACGGCAAAACCGGGATATGCGGGGGGAAACGCAATATTGACGGTTCCCTGATCGCCATCAATTACGCGCTGACAACTTCGGTCAACCTCGACCCTATCGAAAAAAAGCCGCTATACCACTTCCATCCGGGCAGTAACATCCTTTCCATTGGCCCTAACGGATGCAATTTCGGTTGCATGTTTTGTCAGAATTACACTATCTCCCAGAATGACGCGCCCACGCGCCATATTGCGCCGGAGGAGGCCGCCCTGATGGCCAAACAGGTTGGGAGCATCGGGCTGGCTTATACATATGCTGAACCGCTTATCTGGTTCGAATACGTAATGGACGCTTCAAAAGCCGTACGGAAAGCGGGAATGAAAAATATCCTCGTCACCAACGGATACGTCAATCCAGAGCCGCTCGAAGAGATATTGCCCTTGATAGACGCGATGAATATAGACATCAAATCCATGGATCCGGAGTTTTACACAAAAATATGCCATGGGAAGCTTGCGCCGGTACTGGAGACTGTCCGAAGATCGGCCATGAAAACTCATGTGGAGGTCACCAACCTTGTCATCCCCGGCTTTAACGACAGCGACGAAATGTTCGAAAAGTTGACCGATTTCATCGCGGAGCTAAACCCTGAAATACCTCTTCATTTTTCGCGTTATCATCCCGACTACAAGTTTTCGGCGCCGGCCACGCCTTACGAAACTCTTCTTCGCGCTGTGGGAATTGCGCGGAAAAAACTCAAATTCGTTTATACGGGCAATGTAATCCAGGAAAAGTATAATCAGACAATCTGCCCCGGTTGTGGAGAAACGGTGATAAAACGCCTGGGTTTTTCGGTCATAAGCATGGCTGTGAAAAACGGCAAGTGTGAGCGTTGCGGTTGCGGGGTGAATGTGGTGGGGATATGATTGAACGAATAAGGCCCCGCCCCAGTTTAATCAAATCGTGGATCGGCTAATAGTTTCATAACCTTGCGCCATGCGGATTCCGCCTTTTCTCCAGCGGTAGCGAAAACTTTCTCAAAACGGCGGCGTTGCTCCCCGGACAGTTCCCGCTCCAGCCGCTGGCCGCTTCGGGTGAGGATAATTCGTTTTACCCGCCTGTCCTTCTCATCCTGGACGACATCCAGAAAACCTTTATCCGCAAGTTGCCGGAGCGGCCTGTTGAGGTATTGCTTGCTTACCCCCAGTATCCGCAAAAGGTCATTGACGCTAAGGCGCGGGTTGCGCCCCACGAAATACAATATGCGGTGATGGACGCGCGATAATCCCAACCGGACAAGCCGCGCGTCCGGTTTTGCTATGACTGCGCGGAAGGCGAAGTGAATCGCCTCAAGAGCTTTGTTAAGCTCCTGTTCCCGGGACGAATCGGACGATAATAGGTCAACCATGTTGACATTGTATCACGGAAGGATTAGGATTTATATGTCAATATAGTTGACCCTTTTTACCTTTTAGGAGTGAGCGGCATGAACGGAAAAGCGGTTTGCTGGATGGAAGGGAAAATCATTCGGGGAGACGAAGCCAGGGTTTCGGTTTTCGACCACGGCCTGCTTTACGGAGACGGGGTCTTCGAAGGGTTGCGGTTTTACCAACGCCGGGTTTTCAGGCTCTCCGCGCACCTTGAGAGGCTCTTTTTATCCGCGCGGGCGATAGCTCTTGATATCCGCCAAAGCGCCGGACAAATCAGGGACGCAGTGGAAAAAACGGTGGCCGCGTTCCCGGATGAGAACGGTTATCTTAGGCTGATAGTCACACGCGGCGTAGGCTCGCTTGGGATTGACCCAAGAAAATGCCCCGAACCGTCGTTGCTTATTATCGGGGATGAACTGGCGATGGTCAGCCCCCAGGCGCGTGAACGAGGCGCTAGTGTGATAATCGCCTCTACAAGGCAAACCGCCTCAGATGTCCTTGATCCGCGGATAAAAAGCCTCAATTACCTAAACCGGATCATGGCTAAAATCGAGGCGAACATGGCTGGAGCCGATGAGGCTTTAGTTCTAAACTCCCTTGGCCATGTAATGGAGGGAACGGCTGACAACGTGTTCATCGTCCGCAACGGAAGGCTTCTCACGCCCCCTGTTATTGAAGGCGCGCTGGATGGAATCACCCGCGCCGTCGCGCTCGAACTTGCGCATATGGCCGGCATTCCCGCAATGGAATCGCCTCTCGCCCCCTACGATATTTACACCGCCGACGAGTGTTTTTTGACGGGGACAGGAGCGGAGATGATTCCTGTGCGGCAGGTGGATGGACGCCTGATGACATCATGCCCTGGGCCAGTGTTTACCGAATTGTCCGCAAGGTTTTCTGCGCTTGTCATGGAAAATGGCGAAAACGAGGATTTGCGTTAAATCCACCTGCGTCGGCTCATCAATTGAGAATGCGGGTTACTGGTGGTAGATTATGGCTGTCCAGATGCGGCGGACCAGAGGTCGGACCGGGCGAAGCAAAGGAATATTGATGTTCCGAATAATTTTCAAGGTTGCGATACGGGAGATGCGGGGGTCGCTGATGCGCTCCTTGCTGACCATGCTCGGCGTGATAATAGGCGTGGCCTCCGTGGTGGCGATGGTGGCTCTTGGCGAAGGCGCAAAGCGCGACGTGGTCAAAAAAATGCAGAACCTCGGCACAAACCTTCTCATCGTGCGCCCGGGCCTGATGGAGACCCGGCACGTCCGCAGGGCTCCGGCGCAAACACTTACGCTAACCGACGCGGAACTGATCAAAAAGCACACCCCACACGTCATCTCCGTGGCCCCGTCAATCAGCCAATCGGCGCAGGTCAAATACTTTAACAGGAACACCAGCACCAGCGTTTTCGGTGTGACGCCGGATTACATAACGGCCAGAGGGTTTTCCGTGAAAGAGGGCAAGTTTTTCACGAACCTCGACCTGGCCGGTTCGCGCAGGGTGGCCGCGCTTGGCAAAGAAGTGGCGGAAAAACTGTTCGACAAATTCTCCCCGATAGGCAAGACCGTAAAGATAAACGGGGTGAACTTCGTTGTGACGGCCCTGATGGAAGAGAAAGGCGAGATGGGCTGGTGGAACGCGGACGATCAGGTGATGATACCGGTCACTACGTTCCAGAAACGGCTTTTCGGAAGCAAGTATGTGCGCGAGATATCCATAGAGGTGGAGAGCGAGGATGTGATGGAAGACGCCAAAGAAACGGTGACGTCAATCCTCCGCAAGAGCCACAGGATAGCCAAAGGCGCGGAGGAAGACTTCAACGTGCGCACGCAGGTGGAGATAATAAAGTCCATGGAAGAAATAACCAAGACCTTCACTTACCTGTTGGGCGGGATAGCGGCCATATCGCTTGTAGTGGGAGGGATTGGGATCATGAATATCATGCTCGTCACCGTAACGGAGCGAACAAGAGAGATCGGGCTTAGAAAAGCTTTGGGCGCAAGACGCAAGGACATATTGAAACAGTTCCTCATCGAGTCCACGACGTTGTCCGGGGCGGGTGGTCTTATGGGGCTTGCGCTGGGTTTCGGAATGGCATGGGTTATCGGCGAGTTCTCGGAATGGGTCACGTATGTTTCATTTCAAACGGTGGCGATATCCTATTCCGTGGCTTTGTTCGTGGGGATGTTTTTCGGCTGGTACCCGGCGTGGAAGGCGGCGCGGCTCAATCCTGTGGACGCGCTCAGGAGGGAATGATCGTAACTTCGTTTCCTCGGCAGGCTCGCGTTGCCCCCTACCCCCGTTTTTGTGGTACCATTGTTAATTATGGAAATCAGAATCACAAATCAAATGGCCCCTTACAGCCGGGCCAAAGACGCATTCCGGGAAATCCTGCGGGGCGTGCTTATCGCCGCCGCGCTGGTGGCGATCCTCAAAGGCTCTATCGTGGAGGCCAACCAGATCGTCTCCACCTCCATGACCCCCACATTACTGGAGGGGGATTTCATCATCGTCAACAAAATCAAATACGGCCTGCATCTGCCGTTCGTCGGCAAAATGCTTTTGACCTGGTCGAGACCGGAACGGGGCGACGTCGTAACGTTTCTCCCTCCATCCGATTCCAAAAAGGAAAGCGACGGCAGGATTTTCGTAAAACGCATAGTCGCCCTGCCGGGGGACATCGTGGAGATACAGGACTCCCGTCTTTTCATAAACGGCCGCCCCGTGCATACGGAACGGGCGAACTTTAGAAGCGAAGAGTTTGTGGAATACGCCGGCTCCAAAAGCTACAAGGTCATCAAGAAAGACCCGTATTACTCTTTCGGCCCGATGAAGGTGCCTTTCGGATATGTTTTCGCAGTTGGCGACAACAGGGACAACAGCCTCGATTCGCGCTCGTGGGGCCCTCTGCCGATCGAAAACATCGAGGGCAAGGCGATGGTCATCTACTTCAGCAAGGCGCCTGACATGGGCGTTGACTCCGAATGGAGAATAGGAAGCCTGCTATAACTCCCTCCCTCCGCAAGGTCTCGTTCAGAAAAAAAGGCTGGATCGAGCCTGTCTCTATTTTCCCGACACTCGCCACGACCGATGGATTCGTCTGGCTCGAG
>JADGAO010000030.1:4620-5496 GCA_015231995.1 Nitrospinota bacterium
CTCCCATCCGTTCACGACGCTATCTGGAGCCGGAAACGTTTTTCATTTAAACGATGGCGGCAAGGAAACAGTTCACGAGGGCGATCCGTTAACACTTCTCGACGACATGTTCCGTCGTTACCAAGTTGAAACCGTGGGCGCCAAAATGCCTCCGTTCACCGGGGGAGCTGTCGGATTTTTCGGATACGGCCTGCTACGGTTCACAGAACCTTCGGCGCAGATTGCTCGTGGAATCCGCATCACCAGTGAGGGGGATTTATGGATGGGGTTTTACGATCGGGTTCTGGCCTTCGACCATGAACGAAAAGAGATATGGCTTATCGCAAACCATGAGCATGAGACAGATCCGTCGCCGATTCTGAACGAGTTGGAACGCACGGTGGAGGAGGCTGTACAGCGCGGCGGCGGTCTGCTGTCCAAACCCTTTCTCCCCCTTACAAAGGGGGAGTGGCGCGAAGCGCCGAGGGGGTTTAATTCCACCGATAGCGAGTCCTCCTTGATAAGGAGAGGTTCTGGGATACAGCCCGACGCAGATATGCCCAAACAGCGCGAGTTGAAACTCGAATGCCCGTTCACAAAAGAGTCTTACGTTGACGCACTGGAAAAGGTGCGTCTTTACATCGAACGCGGCGACATCCTGCAGGCCAACATTTCCAGAGCGATCATGTCACACGGAAAATTCGACCCCGTTTCGTTATACTTGAAGCTTCGCGAAATAAACCCTGCGCCGTTCGCGGCGTATTTAAACGCTGGGACGTTCAGGATACTTTCGTCATCGCCGGAGCGGTTCATGCGGTTTAAAAATGGGGAGGCTCAGACACGCCCCATCAAAGGGACAAGGCCAAGAGGCCGGGACGCGGACGATGACGACAGGTT
>JADGAO010000030.1:5532-7347 GCA_015231995.1 Nitrospinota bacterium
AGAAAACGTGATGATTGTTGATCTCATGCGGAACGACCTTTCAAAAGTGTGCCAGCCGTTCACTGTGAACGTTCCGGAGCTTTGCGCCGTGGAGCGGTTCGCCACGGTCTTTCACCTGACGTCAACGGTGGAGGGAAAGCTCAAACCGGGCTTGACGCCCGTTGATCTCATCCGCGCATCGTTCCCGCCAGGCTCCGTCACTGGCGCGCCAAAGTTGCGGGCGTTGGAAATAATAGACGAGGTGGAGCCAGACCCTCGCGGGGCATATTGCGGGAGCATTGGCTGGATTGGTTTCGACGGCTCGATGGATACCAGCGTGGCGATACGGATGATGGTTCACACGGACGACGGCGTGAGGCTACATTCAGGCGGCGGCGTCACCTACCCTTCCCGCCCGGAGGACGAATATGACGAGAAAGCGTGAAGGCGTCCGCCCTTTTGGAGGCTTTGCTAAAATCATGATCGCCATAATCAACGGCGTTTATTCGGAGAACGCGCAAGTCCCGGTCAACGACCGTGGATTCACCCTTGGCGACGGGCTGTTCGAGACCATCCCGCTCTATTCTGGAAAACAGTTTCTGCTGGATCGCCATCTTGCACGCCTGCGCGATTCGGCGCGGATAATAAGCCTGCCGATACCGTTCGCCGACTCCGATATCGCAAACGCCATCACGAATCTTGCGGAGCGTGGCGGGATATCGCAGGGCGTTGCGAGGCTCACAGTGACACGCGGAATGGGGCCGAGGGGATACGGTATCGCCGGATGCGATTCGCCGACGTGGTGTTCTTACGCTTGAGCGGTATGAGCCGATGGGCCGGGAGAAATGGGAAAGGGGTTTTGCTCTGGCGAGCGTGACGGTGGCGAAAAACGCATCGTCTCCGTTGAGCGGCATAAAATCCACAAGCGCGTTGGAACGGGTGATGATACTCGACGAAGCGCGGAAAACCGGGGCGGACGAGGCTCTCGTTTTGTCAACGGGGGGGCATATCGCCTGCGGCTCGGCGGTCAATATCTTTTGGGCGCGAGACGGAAGGATTGAGACTCCATCTCTCGACAACGGTATCCTGCCCGGCGTGACCCGCGCAATGGTTATTGAGCTTGCTGGACGAGCCAATCTTGAAATCGTTGAGAGCCGTTTTCGAAAAGACGTTTTGATGGAAGCGCAGGAGGTTTTTGTCACCAACTCGCTTATCGAGATTGTCCCAGTCACAACGATTGACGGGCGCGTGATATCGGCTGGCCCCGGCCCGCTGACGCGCAGGCTGGCGCAGATGTATGTAAAGACCACGTCATCTGGCGGAGCGTAGAAACCGACAATGCCGGGTTTGATGAGCGCCCCACACGTCCCGGCAACCATCCTTGCGCGGTGGGCCATCGCCGTTGCCGGCGTTATTCTGTTTTCGGTTTTTTCCCTGTGTCTGTTCGATAGCGGCAAACCACTGGTCTATGAATCGAAAGACGAGTGGAAAGGGGATGAATTCTGGCCTTCGAAAACACTCGTAACAGCGTCGCCTCTGCAACGATATATACCTTCGCAAATCCCAGGCCCGGCGGATTCTTTCTGGGCCGGTAGCGGTCCCAAAGCCATACGCATTCTCGCGCCATCCGACGAATCTTTCACCGTCAACGTCTCCATTCTGGAGAGTCATGAAAGCTCGCCTCCAACTCTGGAACTGCTGGTAAACGGCAAATTGGCCGGAACATTCCGCGCACAACCGGGGGGCGGCCTGCCCCCTAATGAATGGAGGGTAAAGGGAAAACGTCAGACGATAACCTTCACTGCGCCCTCTTCTATCCTCGTCGCTGAAGGCCCA
>JADGAO010000030.1:7665-8096 GCA_015231995.1 Nitrospinota bacterium
TTCCCGCTTCTGGTTTTATGGCGCCCTGCGATAATTACGTCACGGGTAGCCGCTGGATTGGCTGTGGTGGCGTTGTCGGCAAAAATCGCTCTGCTGATGTTTGTCCCATCTGCAGGCGTATGCCTACAACCTATGTCTATTGGGGCCGATGGCGCGCCGAACAATGAGAATACATACGAAGGCGTGTCGCATGGCGGCTGTTTCCAGATGACCGGTTCCAGCCTGAGCGGCGCAAACCTGCCGGTAGAGTTTTTCAGCAGACTTTACTTCAAGGGAACCTACGAAGGGATCATCAGCTCTTCTTTTTATTATCAGGCTCCGGGCGACGCGGCGTTTTTACTATTGGAAGCGCAGGGACAAGCCTATCTTGAAACCGCTGGCGGTAATAAATTTATTCCAACCGATTGGGGAGCGACAATCCTCCCCATCGA
>JADGAO010000030.1:8172-20595 GCA_015231995.1 Nitrospinota bacterium
TGGTTCAGCGCGGTTTTTTTAGACAAACGAATGCGCCCGTTAAACGCCAATCCCTATATTCCATCCTTCTGGATGAACGCTTCTAACTCGATACCCGCAGTTGCGTCTGCTTTGGCCATCGCATCAGACATTGCGCTGGCTCTCTGGTTGCTGACTGCTGTGGTGGGAATGGTCGCGCTTTGGCGGGCGGAAGGTTCTGGTCTGGCTGTTTATGCCGTTCTCATTACCATTTGGTTCGCATGGGGGAACGGCTACCTCTTTTTCTGGCGTATCCCATATCCGGCTGATCTGCTCTCGCTGATCCCCCTGGAAGCTCCCGCGCTGGCCATCGCCTCCATTATCGGCTTTACGTGGCTGAAAGCCGACAAGCTCTCCATCAAAAGCGTTTTCACCGCAGGACTGCTGATAGCCGCCCTTTTTTACGCCGGGGACATTTTGGCCCTTTCCGGCGCGGTCAGCTTTTTGAGCGAAGGAGACGATTGGAGGACGTTCCAGCGTTACGCCAACATGATTTTGAACGGGGACTTTGTTCAAGCCGGAGCCTGCCCTCCCAGTTTCAACCTTCCATTCGCCTATTTCGCGGCTCTGTCGCACCTTGTCGGCGGGCAGTCCATATCCATCCAGCGCTCGTTGGACATTTTCGCAATCACAGCGGTGATGACGATGATCTTTTCGCTCGGCTCAAGGTGGGGATTGTCGCCACGATTAGCGTTCGCCGGGGCAGTATCATACCCTGTCCTTCACGCCTCCACCGGATATAGCCAATACGCCGGTATCGGATTGACGGAACACCCTGCGACACTTGCCATGTGCGCCATATTCTTTTTGTTCATGCGGCAAAAAAGAACGGGGGAACGCTGGACAACCGTCGCCGCTGTGGGGATAGCCTTCATCGCGATGGGATGGAGACCCAACTTCATGCCCTGTTACCTGTTCGGTTTTTTTGGACTGCTCGATAAAGAAGACGCGCTTGACTTCAAACGGCTTGTCGCCGCATTGTGGGCCAGGCGGCTATCGATAGTTCTGGTAACGTCGGCATGTATCGTATGGGTATTGCTTTTCAGTTACAGGAACTACGTTACATGCGGCCAGTTCGTTTACATCGCCCCGCTGGTAAAGAACATGTACGAACTCACCGACTTGAAGAGCAGGGTTGATTCGATAACCGCCATGACCACTGGCATGACGCAGGAAGCGCGCATGGCTTCACGGTTTGTCTTGCCTGCGATTATTTCCAGCGCGGCTCTGACGGCCGGATGGGCGCTTGCCATGATGCGCGGTGCGGCCGGATTCGGAATGTTGCGCCAGTTCCCGTTACCATTATCGCTGATCGCATGGACAGGGTTCATGATATACGCTTTCAAGTACAGCATTCTGGCCGGTTATAACGTGCGATGGGGAATCCCGCTTGCGCCATTCTGGCTTTTATCGTTCATGTTCGGCGTGGCGATAGCGCAGGATGCGATCCGGCGGCGGTTTGGCAAGTGACGGCGTTAGTTGTCATCCTGAGGGAGTCTTCGACCGAAGGATCAATGTAGAATAAGACATTCTTTCTGATAGATTCTTCGCTAGCGCTCAGAATGACATATTGTTGTCATCCTGAGGGAGCCTTAGCGACCGAAGGATCAAAGTATAATAGAATATTCTCTCCGATGGATTCTTCACTTCGTTCAGAATGACAAGTGCGCTCAGAATGACAATAAAAAAAGGGCGACCCGACGGGTCCGCCCCGACAAAAAAAAACGGGAGACCCGCGAGGGACTCCCGTTTTCCCGTGTTTCAAGCGGCCCGCTTCGCGGAGACGCTTATGGAGGCAAAGCCGCCCCCGCCGACGGAGCCGCCGCTACCTGAGCAGCTGCAACACCGACTGCGGAACCAAGTTAGACTGAGCCAGGATCGAAGTAGAAGCCTGCACCATGATCTGGTTTCTGGTGAAAGCGGATATTTCGCTGGCGTAGTCCGCGTCGCGTATCTGCGATTCTGCGGCCTGCAAGTTCTCGGAGCTGACGGCCAGGTTGTTGATCGTGTGGACAAGCCTGTTCTGCACCGCGCCCAGTTTACCGCGGGCTTCCGTCACTTTGGACAGGGCCGAGTCGAGCCTGGTCATCGAGTCGAGGGCGGAAGAAGCGTGCGTCACCGATATGTCGGTTATGTTCAGCCCGGTGGAGTCGATCGCGGTCAGGTCAACCTGCTGGTTGAGGCTGATGCGGTCGTTGACCGTGGCCTGCATGCCGATCTGGATCGCCACAGAGTTGGAGCCGGAAGTGGCGAGTGTCGCCGCATCAGCGCTCATGGCGCCGTTGAGAAGCTTCTGTCCGTTGAATTCCGTCACGGACGAAATCCTGTCTATTTCGTTCCGAAGCGCGGTAAACTCGCGGTTGATCGTCTGGCGTTCAGTGGAACCGACGGTGCCAGTGGCCGATTGCGCGGCAAGCTCTCTCATACGAACAAGGATTGAAGCCTGCTCGGAAAGGGCGCCTTCCGCCGTGTTTATGAGGCTCACGCCGTCGTTGGCGTTCCTGGTGGCCTGCTGTAGCGACCGGATGTCTGAACGAAGTCCTTCGGATATGGCCAAGCCTGCCGCGTCGTCCGCGCCACGGTTGATCCTTAATCCAGACGAAAGTTTTTCCAGCGATCCCCTCAGCGCGTTGCTGTTGGTGTCCAAATGCCGCTGGGACGTTACTGAGTACAGGTTGTTGTAAACTCGCATTGCCATGACGAAATCTCCTCCATGATGTTTTCAGCTTCCCTGCCCGTTCGCCTGAAACCCTCATTCCCGGCGATCGAAGCGTTTTATTTCCAGCGACCGTTTCCGTTTCCAGTTCGTATATCGCCTAATCATCTTTTCGGCGCCTGTTTCTTTTACTTAAGGGGTGAAGGGGAAAAATATGCCGGTATTCGGGAAATATTTTCCGAAGCCAATAAAGTTGTAAAATGGGCTAAAGATAATGGCCCTTGCGTCCGATAAAGATGTGGGATGCCCCGGCTTACCGCCGGACTTCCCGCTGGGCCTTCCTTATATAGAAGGAGTGAAAACGTGGCTATGATAGAAGGATTCAACGCGGCTCTCTCCGGTCTTCGCGCTTATGCGAGCCAGGCCAACATCGCCGCCAACAATATAGCCAACGTCAACACGCCGGGATTCAAAGCCTCCCGCGCCGTCACGCAGTCGTTGCCGGGCATGATGGGTGTGACGACCGCGTTCAACCAATCGGCCATGACCCAGGGGCCTATCGTCTATACAGGCTCCGGCATGGACATGGGCATAAGCGGCGGGGGCTTTCTTAAAGTCCGTGGAGCTAACGGGGAGATAGGATACACACGGGCAGGGTCGCTAATGACCGACTCAAAAGGCAGGCTGACGGACATGAACGGCAACGCCATTCAGGGACGATCGGCCACGGTAGGTTCCGACGGTTCCGTCACATGGTCGGGATCAACCGGGGACATCTATGTAGATGGCGGAATGGCGTCGCCCAAACAGACCTCTTCTTTCAGCATGGGAATGAACCTGGACGCTGGCGCCGCCAATGGAACGACTTTCAGCTCCACGGCGAACTTCTATAACTCCCTTGGCGAGGCGGTTCCTGTCACATACAACTTCACTAAAACCGGATCGGGAACCTGGGATTACTCCGCCACGGCTCCAGCAGGGCTGACGTTATCCGGGACGGGGGCAAACGGCTCCCTGACGTTCGACCAGCAGGGGACGCTTACTTCGCCTGCGTCCGACGTTTCGCTTCAAATCAGCGGGTTCCCATCAGGCGCAGGCCCTATCGACGCCACATGGAATCCGGCTGGTGGAGGGGTGACATCGTTCGCCTCGACTTCTACCACAACCTCGTTCACGCAGGACGGGAACTCAGGAGGAGGGATAACCGGCTTTAGCGTCTCCGGCGACGGCGTGATATCCGGTATGGTAAACGGACGGAGCCAGCCGGTGGCGAGTGTGGAGCTTGCCGGTTTCGCCAACCCCGGCGGCCTTAGCAGAGGCGAAGGGAACGTCTATTACGAAACTTCGGCTTCAGGACAACCTCTTAGCGGCCAGGCCGGGACAGGTTCTCTGGGTGAAATCGTTCCGGGATCGCTGGAGCTTTCCAACGTTGACCTGGGCGAGCAGATGGTCAACCTTATCCAGTCAAAGAGCGGTTTTGCCGCGCAGACGGGAGTTATTCGAGCCAACGACGAAATGCTTGGGTCTCTAATGGACATAATTACATAGGGTTATATGTTTTTTGGAGAAAAACGAGATTTTTTTCTTTTACGTTAAAGTTTAAGTAAAGGTATCCGATAAGACAATTAGGGAACGTTTAGTTGAGTGTATTAAGGCGCTGACCCTGATGTAAAAGATAGCGGGGGCGTAGCTTCCCAAGAGGAGTTGGGCGCTAGAAGCGCCAGGGCATTTAGGAGGAACAGTAAGATGGAAACCCTGAACACAACGCCTGTATCGCAGGCGGAGAGGGTTGCCGTTGCGCCAGTCGCAGTTCCACGGCCACAAACGGCGGCTCATCCTGCTTTGCCTGAAGACGCAGGATCGGCGCAACCAGATTACACAGTCGAGATTTCGTCTCAGGCAAGAGTGGCCGCCGATACGCACGCAAATGCAACCAGCGCTCCCGAGTTAAAATCCCAGGAGAAAAATCCGGCTCCAAAAGCCGAGTCCAAGGCGCCGGTTGTGGAGTCCAACTATGCCCAGTTCATGGTGGCTAAAAATAACCGGGTGGTTATGAAGCTACTCAAGCAGACCGATCATAATGTGATTAAAGAAGTGCCATCGCGTGACGACAGGCATATCCGCGATACGGTCGCCCGTCTTCTGGACAATGACGGGAACCTGTTGACGCCGGAGCGGTGACAATTAGTCGTCCCTGAAAAGCCTCTTTTTCCCTCCCCTTAGTAAGGGGAGCTTTGCATAAATCAGCGATTAGCTCATTACCCTCTCCCCGCCAACTTTGCGGGGAGAGGAGGGCGCAAAGCGCCAGGTGAGGGGTACATCGGCCTGCCGAATCCAAAACCAACCCCATTTTAAACCGAGATGCCTACTGGTAACATGCGAGGGGTTAAAAGCAGTTCTCAATAATTTTGAAGCTCGCATGGCTCAAACTCAAAACACTGATTGTTTCCCTCACCCCAACCCTCTCCCGCGATGTTGCGCGGGAGAGGGGGCGGAAAAGTCCCCACCAATCCCCCCCCCCAGAGAAATAGTCGCTATACGTTTTAGCGTCCTTATTGAATCCTTTCCCCTCTTCCGTCATCAAATTCCCACAAGCTCCTAAATCCTGTAATTGGCTGAAAGTGGGGACTTTTGCTTAAACAATCAGGTATGTTGGCGGTGGCGGTTTTCCTGGCCGTCTTTTCCCTGCCCTTCGTCTATAACACGTTCAACGTCGGCATTGGCGGCGCGGGGTCTGTCGCGCCCAAACTTGTTCATAAAAAAGGTGAGTGCGTCCGGGATGCGGACTGGATGCGGCGAAACCATATGCAACTGCTTGTGCATACCCGGGAAGACGCTGTGCGGGAGGGCGTTCGTGTCACTGATCATGGAATCAAAGGTTGCCGGACGTGCCATCCCAACCGCGCGGAATTCTGCGACCAGTGTCATGGATATGTGGGCGTCAAACCGGAGTGTTGGGATTGCCATTATTACCCATCAAAACCGGAGAAAACCGCATGAGCCTCGACAGACGCGATTTTCTTAAAATCGGCGGGGCAATGGCCTGCGGCACGGCGTTGACCACCGCTGTCCCCATCGTCTCCGCCATGACCGAGGCCAATGAGACACGCGCCGACGCTGGCAACCAGTGGGCGATGGTCGTTGATATCAACAAATGCCCGCCAGACTGCACGGCCTGTTACGACGCATGTCGCAAAGAAAACAACGTCCCCCACTTCGCCGAACCTGCGCTGGATATCCACTGGATACGCAAAGTCACTTTCAAACAAAAAGGCGTTCCCGGCGCGGAAGAGCGAAACATGCCGGTGATGTGTTTCCATTGCGAACATCCCCCATGCGCCCATGTCTGCCCCGTGGCGGCGACGTTCAAACGTAAAGACGGAATCGTGCTGGTGGATAAACACAGATGTATCGGTTGCCGGTACTGCATGAGCGCATGTCCGTACAAGGCGCGCTCTTTCGTTTCCAAACATGTCGAGCACGAACCCGGACAAAACCCGGACGTGCCGCTGAGGATGCACGGGGTTGTTGAAAAATGCGAGCTGTGCGTCCACAGGGTTGATAAAGGTTTGGAGCCAGCGTGCGTGGAGGCGTGCAAGGCGCAGGGCGGCGGGATGGCGTTCGGGAACCTCAACGATCCGCAGAGCGAAGTTTCGAAAATTGTCCGTTCCGGCAAGGCGACACGGCTTCGGGCAGACTTGGGGACGAACCCCCGCGTCTTCTACGTGGGGATATAAACGATGAACATCACGTTTACAAAGGTCGAAGGAAATTCCAGCGGATACTGGACGTTCATGGCCTTGGCAGGGGCTGTCGCGTCGCTCGCTCCCCTCACCGCGCTGTACATGTTCATAAACGGACACCATGTCACGGGGATGACCAACCAAGTCCCGTGGGGTATGCCTATCGTGATGGCTGTCTATCTTATCGGCGCGTCGGCGGGGTCGTTGGTGCTTTCCGCGATGTCATCGGTTTTCGGCAGGACGGAGTACAAACCTTTCGCGCGTATCGCGGCAATGCTGGCCGTGCTTCTCATCACGGCGGCATTGATGGCGATCATTCTGGATTGGGGCAGGCCGGACAGGATACTCGTGCCGTTCTTCCATTTCCAGCCGAGGTCAATGTTCTCCCTCAACGCGATACTCTACAACAGCTACATGCTCGTCGGTTTCCTCTATCTCGTGGCGCAGTTTAAGAACCACGAAGTTTGGCAAAAACGGCTCGGCCTGCTCGCGGTGTTCATCGCGGTGGGCGTGCATTCCGGGACTGGAGCCATTTTCGGATTCGTGTATGTGCGTGAGCTTTACGGCTCGCCACTGCTCCCGCCAAGCTTCATCGCGGCGGCGCTCTCTTCCGGCACGGCGATGATGATTATCGTCCTGCATTTCACTTTCCAGTACACAGGCAGACGGCTCGACGAACGGCTTATACACGGCATGGCGCGATTGATGGGCGTGTTCATGCTAATCGTGCTTTACTTCCTGTTTGTGGAGAACGTGACGCGCGCCTACGCGCCGAAGAATTACGAGGCTGTCTCGTTCCTCCTTCTGCACGGCGGCAAATACACAGCGATATTCTGGGGCGGGTTGATAATTTCCGGCCTTGTGATACCCTCACTCATCGTCTTCAACCCGAAGACATCTAAAGCGATGGGATGGATACTTATAGCTTCGTTCCTGCAACTTACCGGTGTTTTGTTCGAGCGGTTCATAATCGTCATTCCCGCGCAGATAATGCCGCTGGAGCTTTTTGCGGACAAGGAAATAACCAGCGTGTTCATGGACGGCGGATACGCCGATTACAGCGTATCGCTTGTGGAGGCGTTGTATTCCGTGGGCCTTATCGGGGTGGTTGTGTTCGGGTTCGGGCTTTGCATAAAACTCTGGCCGATGATTCCCGAAGAGGCTGTTCATTCGTCGGGGGATTTGTAGGGGCAGACCTGCGTGTCTGCCCTCTATCATACGGGCGAACACGCAGGTTCGCCCCTACATTCGGTTAATCCGCCTCTATCAAAATATCCCCCGCGTTCTTTTTCGACTTCTCCATCAGCTCTATCGCCTTGCCGGACTCTGCGGTTATCTTGTCCAGCTCAAGCACTGTGGAAGCCATCTGCGGAAGCGCGTTCATCCTGAACTCCGAGATATCTTTCAACGCCGAATCAATATCGGCGAACGATTTTTTTAGCGACTCCATGCTAATCTGCGCGGTGGAGGCCTGTTTGTGAATCTCCACCCCCTGCGTCTTCAACCTCTCCGCCGTGCCTGCGATAAGGTCGGAGGTCGTCTGGCTTACCGACGATATCTTGTCGAGAACCATCTTCTGGTTGGCGAGCGCCAACGCGACGGTGACGGCCACCTGCAGGGCCGTGACGGTGACGTTTACTGCGCGATCCACGCCTCTGGCAAGCTCTTTGTTGTTGCGGATTATCAGTTCGGTGGCAAGCACCCCCTGCTGGCTTACGGCCAGTTGTTGCTGTAGGTCTATGAGCCGCTGGCGAAGCGGGAATAGAAGCTCCTCGCCGATGAACTTGTGGCGCGGGTCTTCTTTGGGTATCTCGCGGTCGAGCTTGTATTGCAGGCCCTGGTCAATAAGCTGGCCGAGCTTTATGGCGCGTTCCAGCTTTACGTTAGACTCGCGCATCTGTTTCTGGTCTTCGGCGAGCGTCACGTTGTCGCGCTGTAACTGGTTCTTCCCCTGTTCCAGCGATTGGATTATGGACTCGATAACCGACTGCGAACTTTCGTATTTGGTGAAGTACCGGGCAAGCGGCGAGCCGACGCCGGGAATTTTGGACAAAGCCCTGCCGAACCATCCCGGCTCCATGTCGAATTTGTTGGGGTTCAATTCATCCACCGTCATCTTCAGGTTGATGAGGGCGTTGGCCACGTCGCCACCGTCATCGGCGCGTTTGGACAGGGCGCTTATCGGTTGTTTCAACATCTGGCTCTGGTTGGCCGCTTCGCGCTGGACGGAGAAACCCATCGTCTCCACGGCGGTTTTGCCGGCCTCCCCTGCCTCAGCGTTTTGAGGGTTTACGGCGATCAACTGGCTGACGAATTTTTTCGCCGACTCCTCGAGGTTTGCGTCTTCGCCCGGTTCCGGGTGAATAGAAGTGGGGTCAACGAGCGCAAGCTCTTTCTTGATATCTTCCGGCGCCATGAGCGCGAGCCTGGTTGGGGACGAGCCTGTCGTTTCGGTTTCCATTTCCGTTAGTTCCCTCTCGTTAGTTCAAAGAGAATATTTGGGAGCGCGCTCGGCGAGCCTCTCCAGTTCTTTCAATGTCTCCTGCATCTCCGCGCCCGACCAGCCTGTGTCGGTCTTTATCCCGGCGATGGCTTCGTTCATCCTGTCAAACGCCGTAAGTCCAGCCTCGTTGAGGCCGAGTATCTCCTCCGCTTTTCCCATCTGCCGGTCCCGGTTTTCAACCCGCTCCGCCAGAGCCTCGTTTTCCACGGACGACAACTCGCCCGCCCCCGGTTTTCCCATACGGTTTTCGGCGTATCCGGCCTTTATCACGCCAACGTTGTTAAAAATAGAAGCCACGGCCCGCAGATTGTCGAGAATCGCAAGATATGCCTGCGTTCCAGCGGTGTGGTAACGGGAATATGTTATCTCGCCCTCGTTGAATTTTTCGGAAAGCAGGCGGTTAAACCGTTTGTATCGTTCCAGCGATTGGGCAAACTGCTCATATGTCCTTTCGCCCCGATCTTTTATCCCCTCCTGAAACCTGAGTTTTCCCAAATCCCTTTTGAGCGACCTGAAATCCTCCTCGATAACCCCCGGCGGGATGTCGGAGCTGGCCGACGCGGCGCCTTTGCGCAATAACAGGCCCAGCATGAGCAGTCCCGCGCTCGATACGAAACCGAGCGCCATCACAACTGCGCCCAATAGGCTCGGCGACAGGATAAGACTCAAGAATCCCCCTGCCCCCGCAACCGCAAAAGCTGTGGCGGCGATCCGCGCCCCACGCACAGCCGGGAGAGTTGAACCTCTCGGCGCAAGCGTAGCCGGGGCGGATTTGACCAGCGATGCGGAATCCGTCTTTTTTTCCATGCTACGAGTATATGATAGAATTATGGCCTTAGGTCAAGGGCGCTGGTCGCGGGATTCACTTTCTTTGGGAGGGGCTTTCCATGGGCATATTCGATCTGATAAAAAAACAATTCATAGACGTCATAGACTGGACGGAGTCCGGGGACGGAGTACTGGCCTATCGTTTCCCGATGATGGATCGGGAGATTCAAAACGGCGCAAAGCTTACCGTGCGCGAGACGCAGGTGGCGGTATTCGTCAACGAAGGCGAGATCGCCGATATTTTCGGCCCCGGCCTTTACACGCTTACCACGCAAACCCTGCCGGTGATGACGAGCCTTCAAAACTGGGACAAGCTGTTCCAGTCGCCGTTCAAATCCGACGTCTATTTTTTCTCCACCCGCGAGCAGATAGACCAGCGGTGGGGAACGGCAAGCCCTATCACCGTGAGGGACAAAGAGCTTGGCCCGGTGCGTTTGAGGGCGCACGGGACTTATTCGTACAAGATACAGAACCCGAAAGTTTTCTACCAGAAAGTCAGCGGAACCCGCGAAACATACACCGTAGCCGAAATGGAAGGCCAGTTGCGCTCCATGATTCTCACATCGTTCGCAAGTTTTATGGGCAAGGCGGAGATACCCTTCCTGGATATGGCGGCCAATCAGGACAGGTTCAGCCAGATCACTCGCGACGCGCTGGCCCCTTCGTTCGACGACTACGGGTTGAAACTGGAAAAATTCTTTGTCCAGAGCCTCTCTCTGCCCGAAGAGGTGCAGGCCAGGATAGACAAAGCGGCCTCGATGAAGGTCGTCGGCGACCTCGGCAAATACGCTCAGTATCAGGCGGCGGACAGCATCCCGATAGCCGCCGCCAACGAAGGCGGCGCGGCTGGCGCGGGAGCCGGGCTTGGCGCGGGGATGGCGATGGGGCAGATAATGGCCTCGGCGATGGGACAGGCAACGGGCGGCGCTGGCGCGGGGCAGAAAGCCGAAGACCCACTTGCCACGATAGAAAAACTTCATGGCCTGTTAACCAAGGGGGTCATCTCGCAGGCGGAGTTCGACGCGAAGAAGGAAGAGCTTTTAAAGAAGATTTCCTGACCTATGAAGCTCTCCTGTCCAGCTTGCGGAGCCGATGTAGAGTTCAAGTCGAAAGCCTCCGTTTTCGGCGTGTGTCCGTTCTGCGCCTCCACGCTTGTCCGGCACGACCTGAACCTCGAAACACTCGGCAAGATGGCCGAACTGCCGCCGGACGTAAGCCCGCTCCAACTCGGTACACGGGGCCGATTCAAAAGTTCCTCGTTCGAAATCGTAGGCAGGCTCCGGGTCAAATGGGCGGAAGGGTCGTGGAACGAATGGTACGTTCTGCTCGACGACGGCACGGAAGGCTGGCTGGGCGAGTTCCAGGGGTTTTACACGATGAGTTTCCAGGTGGAGGACGCAAGCGGTATCCCGCCGCTGAACCAGCTGGGGCCGGGCAGGAAAATTTCGATCGGCAAATCCCAATTCCAGGTTGACGACATACGCGAAATAGAATGTATGGGTAGCGAAGGCGAACTACCGTTCAAGGCCATTAAGGGCCGCAAAAGCGTGAGTGTGGATTTGGGCGGACAGGGCGAAACATTCGCCAGCATGGATTGTTCGGATGAAGACGGCGTCCTGCTGTATGTCGGCCAGTATGTTGATTTCGACAATTTCAAGTTTCAGGCGTTGAGGGAGATAGATGGCTGGTGACGCCGATAAAGAAGTCCCCGGTAACAAACCGCCGGTAAAGACTTTCAGTTGCACATCATGCGGTGCCTCCGTGAGCGTGAAGGCGCTTGGGCAAACCGTGTCTGTGGGATGCCAGTCATGCGGCGCGGTGATAGACGTTACGGACGAGAATTACCGAATCATCAGCGAAGCGCAGAAGAAAATAAAATTTCATCCCGCCATTCCACTGGGCAAACGTGGAACGCTCCGTGGGGAGAAGTTCGAAGTCATCGGGTTTATGGTGCGAACCGACGGCTCCGGCGCATACAGTTGGCGGGAGTACCTGCTGTTCAACCCGTACAAAGGGTTCCGCTGGCTCACCGAAGAAAAAGGGCACTGGAACTATGTCATCACCACCCGCAAAAACCCTCACGCCGGAGGGCCGGGGAATGCAGAGTACCTCGGCAAAGCGTATCAACTGTATAACCGCGGCGAGGCGAAAGTTATTTTCGTTCTTGGCGAGTTTTACTGGCGCGTAAAAGTTGGCGAGACCGTAAAGGTCGAGGACTACATCAGCCCGCCGGAGGTACTCAGCAGGGAGATCAGCCCGGAGGAGGAAATTTGGTCAATCGGCGAGTATATCGAGGCGGACACGGTTTACGCGGCGTTCAAGCCGGACAATCCATTGCCGACGAAGATTGGCGTGGCTCCAACCCAGCCCAACCAAATGGCGGAGGCCGTCAAGGATATCTGGAAATACACCGCGATATTCGTCGGACTCATTTTTGTTATCCAGTTCGCCATGATCCCTTTATCGAGAAACGAGCTTGTGTTCCACGACACTTTCAACAGGACGCTGGACAAGGCGACTGAAAAATTCGTCACCCCCTCTTTCACTCTCAACGGGCGGGAGACGAATCTGGAATTCACAGTGGAATCGCCGGTAGATCAGAGTTGGATAGACCTGGATATAGAGCTGGTGAACGAGCGCACAGGCGAAACCCGCGAGATGTCCCACGGGGTGGA
>JADGAO010000310.1 GCA_015231995.1 Nitrospinota bacterium
GGTTAGCGCGGAGAGAGCCGTCGCCACCAGGCCTACGGACAGCCCCCCGTAGATGGCGGTGATCATCACCGCCGGATAGAACGTCAGGTAGGCAAGCCGCACCCCCAGGCCTTCCAGCGGCCATATACGCAGGGCGGCCGCTATAACGACAAGGATTACGGCGACTGCATAGCGTAACCATATGCGGCGAGTCAGCGGCTGTGTTTGCATCAGCGTAGCCCGACCTCAGGCCTGTTCATCTTCGCCTATGACTTCCACCTTTCCCCTGTCGGCCAGGGAACGGAAATAGGTGATCATGTTTTTGAGCTTCTCCCGGTTCGCCTCGTCCATCTCGATGAACTGAAACGCGCTCTGTAACATCAACCGGGGAGTGGGAGTGTCCCTGTAATCTTCGATGCGCAAAAGCTCGGCTTTCACGACGGTGGTTTGATCCATGTGGGTGATGCTGATATCCGCCGTGTCGTGGACGCAGATGTCGTTGCCCTTGAAAAGCTGAGTGATGATAAGACAGCCAGCGAAGGATATGTTGACCAGGGCGCCGGAGAACTTCTTGCCGCCCGCGAACGTCGCCTCCACCCTGCTTTCCGAATGAGCCAGGAACCGCTCCATCGAGCGGCGTTCAAGGGTGGTGAAAATGCGCCGCACTTTGTTGATGAATACCGTCGCGGTGAACGGCTTTACCAGATAGTCCGTAACGCCCGCCTGGGCCGCGGCGATAAGCGAGTCCTTGTCGTTGCGGGCGGTGATCATGACGAACGGGATTTTGGACGTGTTCGGATGTTCCCTGATTTTAAGAAGGAACTCGTCGCCATTCATCCCCGGCATTTCCCAGTCGCTGAATATCCAGTCCACTTTTACGCCCGATTCGATCAGGCGCATAGCGTCCCTGGCGCTCATGGCCTGATGGATGGTTTTGCAATTGAGCTGGTTTCTGAGGATGGATGCGATGTAGTGGCGCACCGCGTTGGAGTCTTCCACCACGAGAGCCGTTGCGTTGCGTAACATGTCATCCGGTAAGAAAGGTGATAGATATAGATAAAGATGGCTTCAGTCCGATTATAACCTTGCGGGCGGGCGTCAACAAGGATTAACGCCACGATTGTTGTTGCGGAGGCGAAGCGCGTTCCGCTTCATGGAAGCGTTGGGACATCGGGGTGAAGGAGGCCCGGTTAGCGGGAGAACCCTGAAAATCAGCGGCGGGAAATCGTCCTGCCGCTCGAATGTTTTGTCAGGCGTTGTGTCGTCTTCGTCAAATCAAGCAATGACCGCAAGGCGTCATTTACTGCGGCTGAATCGCAAAACGCCTTGGCCACATCCGGCTCCAGCATTACAACGTTAGCGCCTTCCTTTAAAATCCGTTTGCAATACTTGCCGCGAACAGCTTTGGAGTAATCAAAACTGTATTCAGGACGCAATTCATCGCCGACTTTTTTCTTTTTATCTTTCATGCCGTTTCCTTTCATGCGTAGTTGCATGGCGAGCGCTGATAATGCGCGTGGTCTTACCCCTTTGCGTATGTGAAACCACAAGCAAACGCCCATGGGTTGAATAGCCAATGGTTATAAACCTTTGTTCATCAACCGAGTGATCTGGGTCATTAAAAGTCGCCGATAACGGGTCGTAAAATACCGCCATGGCTTCATCAAATGACACGCTGTGCTTCTGGAAGTTCTTCTTTTCCTTTTCCCTGTCCCATTCGAAGTTCATTTGGCTGATTTTATCACAATTTTCCGGCTACGCGCCGCCAAACGCCACGATTGTTGTTGCGGAGGCGAAGCGCGTTCTGTTAGAGTTTTCAACCGGAGGCCGAGTCTTTAAAGTAGTCCAGTGAGGCTAAAAAGATCGCCGGGGCGTCACCGCTTCGCCCGATTTAAATTAAGCTTTTCGCGTTTTGTCCATACTTTTCAGGCAAGCCCTCCACGATGCGCCTATCTCGCGTCAAACTTTGCGAAACGGTCAAGAGGGGTTGTTGCGCCCGTCCTTTGAGGCGGGAGAGAATTGAAACAAACGGAATAAATCGTGTCTCAACAGGATCATAAAAGTAAAAGCGAAGGGGCGGACGCAAGCGTCATCATGACGCCCATAAAAATGCGCCAAACCATAACCCGCATGGCCCACGAAATAGTGGAGCGCAATAAAGACCTTGACGATCTTGTGATAGTCGGCATCGTCACCCGTGGCGCGGTTCTCGCCGGACGGCTCGCCAAAGAACTCAAGAAGATAACCGAAGTTGACGTTCCCTCCGGCAGTCTGGACACCACGCTATACCGGGACGATTACCAGAGCAAAGGCGCGGCTCTTTCCGCGAAAAAGACCGACATTCCTTTCTCCATCACGGACAAGCTTGTCCTGCTGGTGGACGATGTCCTTTTCACCGGGCGCACCATAAACGCGGCCATCACCGGCCTTCTCGACCTGGGCCGTCCCAAATCTGTCCAATTGGCCGCCCTTATAGACCGGGGACACAGGGAATTGCCCATCCGTCCCGATTACACCGGGAAAAGCGTCCCGACCCAGTATGTGGAGAAGGTTCGTGTCCGGTTCCGGGAATGCGACGGGAAAGATATCGTGGTCAGCGGGCTTGAGTCCCAAATCCCGGATATGGACCTATGACGGATAAAAGCCTGTCGAAGGGGCGCTTGGTCTCCATGTCGGACGTGTCGGTGGAGGATGTCGAGAAGATAATGAACACCGCCCGGGCGATGAAAGAGGTCTCGGAGAGGGACATAAAAAAGATACCGCCGCTGAGGGGGAAGACGATAATCAACCTTTTTATGGAACCGTCCACCCGTACCCGCACAAGTTTCGAGATTGCAGGGAAACGCCTTTCGGCGGACGTGGTTAATATAAGCGCCTCCGGCTCTTCTGTATCCAAAGGCGAGTCGTTGAAGGATATGGTCAATAACCTCACCGCCATGAAGCCCGACCTGATCGTCCTGCGAAGCCCCTTTTCCGGGGCTCCTTACATCGTTTCCAAATGGATCGGTTGTCCCGTCGTCAACGCAGGGGATGGGCGGCATGAACACCCCAGCCAGAGCCTGCTGGATTTGTTCACGATACTGGAAGCGAAAGAATCATTCAACAAGTTGAACATTTCAATAATTGGAGATATTTTAAATAGCCGGGTAGCCAG
>JADGAO010000311.1 GCA_015231995.1 Nitrospinota bacterium
GACTAAGAAGGATTGAGCTGTAATGCCTGGTTTCTTCCGGGTTTCGGTTTTCGCCGTTTTTCTCGCCACATGCATATTGGCTGGGAAGGCGAATGCTTTCGATTCAGAGGCTTTGCCGGGCTTCAATATAGAGGGAGCGTTCTGCGGCATAAGCCACACGAAAGCGAAGACGGCTCAAACTCCCCCGAAAATCGAGCAAACAGAAAATCCCGCGACAAAAGACCCCCTTCTGGCGCAGTCCGCCGTCAAGGGCCTGATGAAATGCCACCTGAACATCCGTTTGGCCGCCGCAGATACCCATCCCTGCCACCAGATGAAATGTTGCGACGCCACATCCCCCGGTGGCGCTGTGCCGGGCGGCGCTTTAGTCTGGGCCTCCGTCATGGAAACCGCCAGAGCCGACAACCGTCAACCCGCCGCCATTCTATTTGGCGTCAACGTGATTGTTCCTCTTTCAAGTCCGCAAGCGCCGGAGCTTCACCCGCCAGCCTCCATCGCAGTTTAATATCTTCCTTTTTTAGCGAGCCGCCGAGGTTTATCGCCTGGAGGTTCTTCTTTAAATCAACCGTGTATGCGGAATAATCGTTTCCGCGATAGTTTATTGGAGGTCGCTTTTCATGTCAGTCAAGTCATTCTGTTCTTTCGCCGCCGTTGCGGTTATGTCGGTTTTCATCGCCTCCTGCGGCTCTTCGGGCAGTTCGTCGTCAACAGAAACGCCATCTACGCCCCCCGTCACCGGCTACAACGTGGAACTTCTCCAGCCTGCCATGGGTTTCGTGACCGGTAAAAGCGCGTTTCAGATAAGGGTCACAAAAAAGAGCGACGGATCCGCCGCCACCGGCCTTGCATCCCAGATCACCCTTTATCCCTTGATGCACATGACCTCGATGAGCCACACAAGCCCGGTGCCCGCTGACGCGGTGACGGAAAGCCCCACTCCCGGCGTGTACGACTGCACGGTGTTTTTCCTGATGGCCACAATGAGCGCGACGGATTATTGGGACCTGCAGGTGACGATTGCCGGGGAGACGGCCACATTTAATCCCAACGTGACCATGTCCATGGGTAGCGACACCGTCCGCGCCACGTTGAAGAACAACAGCGACATGATAATGAGCATGGGTGGAACCATGTCCGCCCGTAGCTACTACCTGTTCAATGATGGGGCGACATCTGACGAACACGGCGGTGAGTTCACGCTTTTCCTCGCCACTTCGCAGGAGGGGCTTATGGCGATGCCGCCGCTCGTTGCGGGCATGTCCATAATGAATATGGGCGGCACAAGCGTCCAGATGACCATCAACAGCCTGGAGCTTATGGCCTCCATTGACGGGATGAACTGGGAGGCGATGACCTGTGACGCGAACGCCCGGTGTTCCATCCACGTCCATGAGTTCGTGGCCGGGGTGACCGCCGATATTTATGTCTCGATGAAGATCAACGGGAACGATTACACCACCGACGGCGCGGCGGCTTCCGGCTCGAACGATTACGCCACATTCACGGTTACGCCGGGAGCTATGTAATGAAAGAGCGAACGGCGGGCGCTTCCAGCCTGTCCATTCGATTTGTCCTGGCGGCGGTTTTCGTTTGCGGGGCCGCCGTCCTGCTTGCGCCCGGCGTGGCGCGGGCCGCCTCGTGTTGCGGCGGGTCGTCGGGCGCGTCGCTTCTCCTGCCGAAGTTCTCCAACGCGATGATGGACGTCTCCGTGGAGATGGAAACTTACGACGGCTACTGGAACGGGGACGGGGCGTACATACCGGATCCGCCCGGCTCGAGCCTGCGACAGTACAGGCTCAACCTCGCCCACGCATGGAGAGTCGCGGACAATTGGCAGGTCGGGGCGTATGTTCCTCTCGTCCTTAACGACAACAGATACGAGGCCACCCAGTCCGGCTCTCAAGGCGTGGGCGACGCCGCAGTGAGTTTCTGGTACGAGACTTTCGACAACGTGCTGTGCGTGGCCGAAGTGCGTAAGCTTGAGGACTTGCGCCCGGCCATCTATCTGGGCGCGGCCCTTACGGTTCCCACGGGCGTATCGCCGTTCGACAACGTTAAATCGAGTTTCGACGTGACGGGGCGCGGGTTTTACAGGCTCGACCTGTCGGCCATCATTGAGAAGACGGTGTATCCGTGGAACGTCTCCTTTCAATATTCCTACGGCGTCCATATGGAACGGGCCGTCAACCGGGAGTACGGGGAGTATGTGGAGCCGTATCACAAAAAACTCGGCGACCGGAGGTTGTGGAGTTTCTCCGGCGGATACACGCATTTTCACGACGGGCTGGATTTCACAGCGCTATCACTGGCCTATTCCGACCTGTGGCAGGGGGATGGGACTGTTGACGGACGTAGCGACCCGGTGACGGCCCTCAATAAACGCGGGCTGGCCGGGACGGTGGCATGGACGGATTCGGAACGCAAATGGACGGCCAAGTTTTCGTGGAGCCATGTGTTGAGACAGGAAGACTGGGGACGCAACTTCCCGGCCACTGAAGTATTGAGCATGGGGTTAAGTTATGTTTATCGTTAAAGCTATCGCTCTGGTTCTGGCGCTGACGACCGTTTCCTGTGGCGGTATGACGGACGATTTGCGCCCGTCGAGCGCGGACAACCGCCAGACGGCGGACTCCGCCAGCACAGGCGGAACGCAGGGGCAGAAGGCCCCGGATTTCACGGTGTCCGACACGATGGGCTCGTCCGTGAACCTATACGCGCAACTCGAATCGCACTCCGCTGTGGTGTTGTACTTTACGATGTGGTGCCCGGTCTGCTCGGCCCATTCGGATCACATGCTTACGAACACGGTTCCTCTGCATCCTAACGTGAAATTCTTTCTGGTGGATTACGTCTCCGGGACCGTGCCTGCGGCGCGGGAGGCGCAGGTCTCCAACGGGTACGCGAACACTGCGTTCGGGGTTCTGGTGGATTCTTCCGATTCGCTTCTCGCCTCGTTTGGAGCGACGATGGGGACGACTGTTGTAATATCCAAATCCGGCGAGGTTCTGATGAAGGAAGATTACAAAGACGGGACAGCCCTGAAAAACGCCCTGGCCAATCTGTAGGGGCGAACCTGCGTGTTCGCCCTCATAAATTGGGGCAGACACATAGGTC
>JADGAO010000312.1 GCA_015231995.1 Nitrospinota bacterium
GTTCGGCCTGATATTCGAGATGCCGCTCGTGATAGTATTCCTGACGAAAATGGGGCTGACCACCCCTGAATGGCTCACAAAACAGAGGGCGTATATCATCGTTGGCGATTTCGTGGTGGCCGCCGTGCTAACGCCCACGCCGGACGTGGTGTCGCAACTGATGATGGCCGTGCCGATGATGATACTTTTCGAGATGGGGCTGTTGGCCAGCAGGTTCTCCACGTCTCGCCATTGACAATCATGGACTATTTGGCTATATTACCAAATAGGAGATAATATGAAAGCGATGAATCCCAATTTGAGGGAGCAGGTTGCCGCCATGTTAAAGGCGATCGCCCATCCCACCCGCCTTCTGTTGCTAGAAGAGCTTCTCAATGGCGAGCGATGCGTCTGCGAGCTTGTCCCGATGACGGGAGCGGATTTTTCCACAGTCTCCAAACATCTGGCTTTGCTCAAGGCCGCTGGACTGGTGAAAAGCAGGAAACAGGAACTTAACGTTCACTATTCGATCGCCATGCGAGAATCCGGGCAGATCATCGCCCTTTCTAAAACGGCGCTAAAGACGCGATATTCGAATTTTCTCAAAGCTGTTGGATAGATCCCCTCAGTTGGAGGACGTCACATGCTATACACATTATTTATCGCAGGGATCACCGCCCTGCGTGACTATGTAGCCACACACGTTCTTACCTGCCTTGTCCCCGCTTTTTTCCTTGCCGGAGCGATGGTGACTTTTATAAACCGCCAGTCCGTGCTTATGCACCTGGGCGGACAGGCAAGCAAGCCCAAATCATTTACTCTTGCATCGCTGGCCAGTTTCTTCATCGCCGCATGTTCATGCACGGTAATCCCGGTATCCAGCGGACTCTATTATGCCGGAGCCGGGATTGGCGTGGCCTTTATCATCCTCTGGGTCGCTCCAGCCTCAAACATCCTCGCGCTCGTTTACACCGGCAATATTCTCGGCTCGGAACTGCTCATAGCCAGGGTAGTCGCCGCCCTGTTTATGGCATACGTCGTAGGCTATGTGATGAGCTGGGTGTTTTGCAATGAAGGACCACCACCAACCACAGCCATGCCGCAGGGTGATATGGAAAAGGCCATTGGAAGAGAGGAAATAATTCTGATTCTTCTTCTGGCGTTGACACTGCTTCTTCCCAACTATCTCGTCACCGAGGGGCCGTATATTTATAAGGTCGGTGTTTGGGGCATTGGGTCTTCGATAACTGCGGCCTACGCGATTGGCTCCCAAAACAACGATCGGCTCATCGAGTGGATGCGCGAAACATGGTGGTTTGTTAAAACCATTTTCCCTCTTTTACTGGGTGGCGTTTTTCTTGTCGGCGTGTTGGGTGAGGTGTTGCCTGAGGAACTCATTAAGGAATATCTCGGCGGCAATTCCATTGCCTCATCATTTGCCGCGACCCTTTTAGGCTCGGTGACATATTTCGCCACTATGACTGAAGCCCCGTTTGTAGACAAGCTGATGCAGATGGGAATGGGAAAAGGGCCTGCTCTGGCTTTGTTGCTCACGGGGCCGGGATTGAGCCTCCCCAACTGGCTGGCTATCGCAAGGGTATTTGGCTTCAAAAAGGCTTTGGTGTATGTGCCGCTGATCATCGCGCTAGGCACGCTGGTGGGTTGGTTTTTCGGCAACTTCATTTTTTGAAGGGACGTGATAACAATGAAGATAGTAATAGCCGGTAGCGGATGCGCCAAATGCAAAGCTACCGAAGAAACATTCAGGCGAGTATGCGCGGCGGCGAATTTCATTGCCGATATCGAACATCTTTACGATATGCGGGAGATCGCAAAACTGGGCGTCATGCTTACCCCAGCCGTCCTGATAGACGGCAAACTGGTCATGAGTGGAAAAGTCCCCGCCGATCAAGATGTGAAAAAACTGCTCGGCATCTCCTGATATAGACGTATAGGGTCAAGCATGATGAAACATGGAACGGGCGGACAAGAAGGGGCAATCGGCTTTTTTGAACGCTGGCTTTCGCTATGGGTGTTTTTGTGCATTGGGGCGGGGGTGGCCTTGGGAGAACTATTTCCCGCGTTGATCCGCTTTCTGGGGAGCATGGAGATTGCGAAAGTCAACATCCCGGTTGGGCTTCTAATCTGGGTGATGATCGTTCCCATGCTCATGAAAATTGATTTCAAGGTATTGAACGATGTGCGCCGTCATTGGCGCGGGATTGGGGTGACTCTTTTCATCAACTGGCTGGTAAAGCCATTCTCCATGGCTCTGCTCGGCTGGTTTTTCATCCGGTATCTCTTCGCCTCATGGCTACCGCCTGGTCAGATTGACAGTTACATTGCAGGACTCATCTTGCTGGCGGCGGCCCCTTGCACCGCGATGGTTTTCGTGTGGAGCCACCTTGTCAAAGGTGATCCATTATTCACCCTTACTCAAGTTGCGTTGAACGATATCATCATGGTTTTTGCTTTCGCCCCGATAGTTGGAGCTCTGCTGGGGCTTTCCTCCATTACCGTGCCATGGGATACCCTGATGATATCGGTAGCGAGCTATATAGTGGCCCCTGTGATTATCGCGCAGGCATGGCGCGCCAAAGCTCTGGCCCACCCACACGGCATGGCCTATCTCGCCCTAACCATCAAGACATTGCATCCGTTCTCCCTATTCGCCCTGCTCGCCACGCTGGTACTGTTATTCGGCTTTCAGGGGAACGCGTTATTGAAAAGCCCGGCGATCATTCTCCTGCTTGCCATCCCCATACTCCTGCAGGTCTTCTTTAACGCGGGCCTTGCGTATTGGCTGAACCGTTTTTTCAGAAGCGATCACAGCGTGGCGGGACCATCGGCGCTGATTGGAGCTTCAAACTTTTTCGAGCTGGCGGTCGCCGCCGCCATTAGCCTCTATGGCTTTCAATCCGGCGCGGCGCTGGCCACCGTTGTGGGAGTCCTTGTCGAAGTGCCGGTTATGCTTTTAGTTGTGCAGGTTGTAAACAGGACAAAGAACTGGTACGAGTCCGTTATTTGAACAAAACAACAGGGAATATGGGAAAAATCAATTTACTTTTTATCTGCACAGGCAACTCATGCCGTAGCCAGATGGCGGAAGGATGGGC
>JADGAO010000313.1 GCA_015231995.1 Nitrospinota bacterium
TCTGTTTTAAGAATCCCGGACATAGCGACTGGGGTTGACGAGAATCGGGCGATGGCGTTCACGCTTGGCGCGTTGACCCATGTGATAGCCGACAGGGTGTTTCATCCGATGGTCTACTACCTGACCGGCGATTACGATTACCCGGACGCCGCCATACGCAGAAAAGCCGTCACACTGCATCGCCTGCTGGAGACGTGGATGGATGTCTGGTTCGCCCAAAGAACGGCTCCCGAAAAAGATGTGAAACTGTTTCGTTTCGCCGCGCAAAACTCTGCGGAGGCGAAGATTATGGCGCGGCTCGGTTCGGCGCTCTTCTTCGGCGAGAAGCAGATGGTTAAACCGGCGCGTGTGGCCGTGTTGAGCCATACGATCATACAATCGCTTTTCACAAAACCATGGGCTTTGAAAGCCCTGGGATTCTACGGACGGGTCTCCAACCGGGACATGGGCGAATTCATGGCTCTCTGTTATCCGCCGATGGACTCAAAGCCTCCATCCTTCCTTTCCGGGCCGATCCGGTATAAAAACCCCGTCACTGAAAAGGATATCGCCGAGACGCTTGAGGAAATGGAGAAAAGGGCGGTGGAAACGTGCGCCAGGTGGTTCAACGCTATCGCCAGCAATTTCGCTTCGACGCGCCTGTGGGAGACGTGCGGTCATTTGGCCGGTGAGGAGCCGCCATTTGCTCCGGTCCATTTTGCGCCGCAGGAACAGAGAGACGAACTGCTCACGACCCTGTCCTCTTACCAGACAGCCCGCTGACCTGAAACAGGGCGCAATCGCCATCTCCTGAGAACGGCGTTAAGCGCAACCACTTGTTTGCAGACTCCCTTCCGATTTGGCGCGATGAATGCAACATTATGTTCGCAAGAACCGTTCACGCGCCCCGGGGCGTGGCCCACTTGGCGCGTAAAACGTATTCGAGCACCTGGCACACCACCTGTTTCCCGTGGAGGAAATTATGAGAATATCGCAGAGTTCCGTGAATGCGGCGGTTAACTTCGTCATAAGCGCGCTTGCTATAGCGTTCTTTTGGGTTTTGACGGCGACTCTTGGGCAGTAGTCTGTAATCCGCCTGCCCTTTTGCGTTTCGAAAGAAGGCTTATCGCAATACCCGCAACATGGTGAATAGTACCTTCAGGCGGCGATGACGTTAACGCCGATAAAAGCGCTCCGACATATTCCGCGCAAGCTGTCGGCCCGCTGTCTTTGCCGATACGAACCGTGATGGATTCGAGCTTCTGTCGAACCTGCGGCTCCAGAGCGTTTACGATAAAACCGGTTTCACCGGCGAACCATCCGAACGGCTCATCTACGCGATCGGCCATATGCGTCCAGCAGTCGTAAACGAAGAGACGTAGCAAAAAAATGTTTCTTCGCATCCGGTCATGCAGGACGGTTTCATCTTCCACCGGCAGTAGCGGCGCGGCGCCCATTATGGATAGCGCAAAAATTCCAAAACCTGCGGACGAAACAAGTTTGCCATCTTGAGAAAACACTTCCGTGTTTCCCGTCCCGCAACTGGGCGACCTGTTTTTCAGGATAAGTCCGCTCAAGTCCGAATGGACGCGCCCCACGCCGTCCAGCGCGTCCGTCACGTCAATAGCCGGGTCGTCAACGCCTCTCGCCCGCAAACCGCCGGGGCTGTCCACCAGCCTGATGGGTGGACGTGGAGCGCCCATTCCAATTTCCATCTCCGGGCATATGGGGACAATTTCAGCCACCGCGCCAATAATTTCCGCGATAGCCGGGTCGAGCCTGTTTCCGCCGTCATAGCGGGTGTTCTGTCCCAGCAGACATGCGCTCACGCCAACACGCGGCATAGCGTCCAGATGGGTGGGGCTGGATTTGCCGTTCCGAACTTTGTCATTCTGAACGCAGTGAAGAATCTCATTAGGATCTGACATGCGTGGCCTTCGGGATATTCACCCTCACCTCAAATCCTTTCAAGCGTTGGGAGCGTCCGAACTCCATCGCGCCCGCGTAACTTTCCACTATGTCCGACGCTATGGAAAGGCCAAGCCCGTGGCCTGTGGCGGACTCGTCGAGCCTTACGCCGCGTCTTGCGATTTTGGCGATATCTTCTTCCGGCAGTCCCGGCCCATCGTCCTCCACCACAAGCAGGACTGATCCCCCGGATTTACGCACGCCGATGTTCGCCCTTTTCACAGCCCATTTGCAGGCGTTGTCCATGAGAACGCCGACAAGCTCCAGCGCGTCCTCTCTGTCCATGTGGACGACTGCGCCCGGCTCCACGCTCCACGTTACGGCGATGTTTTTTTCGCGGTATATTCTCTCCAACGTTTCGACGATATCGGGCAGATCCGCCTCCGGGTCGAACATCCTGCCCGGCGCGTTCCCCCCGGCAAGCCGCGCCCGCGAAAGCTCCCGCTCCATCCGCTCCATAATCGCGGCGAAGTATGAATCTATCCGTTTGCGCGTCCCTTCGTCCTGCGCCGCCCCATCGCTTTCCAATATCTGTTGGAGAGCGGAAAGCGGCGTTTTGAGCGCGTGGGCCATGTTCCCGGCCGATTCGCGGGAACGGCGGAGCCGCTCCCTGAGGGCGCCGAGCAGGCGGTTTATCTCTCTAACAAGCGGTAAAGCCTCCGTGGGAATGTTTTCGGTGATGGAATCCGTTTCGCCCCGTTCAAGCCTGGCAAGATCGTCTTTGGCCCTGGCAAGCGGCGACAGGCCGGCCTTCACAATCAACGTCTGCAGGAGTATAACGACGAGCAGGGCGACAAGCGACCCCACAGCGTAACGCGCCCGGAACCGCTCGATCTGCGACTCGATCGAAGAGATGTCTTCGGCAACGGTTATGACGACGCTCCGCCCGCTTTTGACGAACCCTCCCGACATGGAAAGGAGCGTCTGGCCGGAAGGGCCTTTGACATGGGCAAGCTCCACCATCCCTTGCGAAGGACGGGCGAAATACAACTGCGTATCCCACAACGACCGGGAGCGTAGAGGCTCCGACGGTTCGGCGTGTATCAGGTAGTAATGGCCGGAGAACGGGCGCTG
>JADGAO010000314.1 GCA_015231995.1 Nitrospinota bacterium
GACGCTCCGAAAAAGCTGGCGCTTAACAAGGGCCGGATCGTCGTAGTTGACGACGAGGAGAACATCAGAAGCTCCGTCAAGGATATCCTTACCGACGAGGGTTACGAGGTGGATTGCGCCTCGGACGGAGAGACGGCCCTGCGCATGATTAAGACCAACGCGCCCGACCTGGTGCTCCTCGACATCTGGATGCCCGGACTGGACGGCCTGCAGACGCTCAAGATACTCAAAAACATGGAGTCGGATGCGGAAGTGGTCATGATGAGCGGCCACGGCGCAATCGAAACAGCGGTGAAAGCCACCAAGCTTGGCGCGTTTGATTTCATCGAAAAACCTTTCTCGCTCGACTCCATCCTCCGCGCCGTAGGCAAGGCGCTTCGGAGCAGGCGGATACGCTCAAAAAAGAACAGGCTTGTCCTGCGGCAATCCTCGATGGTGGACAGATTCACAGGCTCGTCGCGCGGAGCGGCGCAGACGCGCAGGATGATCCGCGACGAGGCGCGGGGGGTCAACCCGGTGGCTCTTGCCGGAGAGGCCGGCCTCGGCAAAAAGTTCGCCGCCCGCATGATCCACGCGATGTCGGACATGAGCGACAGGCCGTTTGCGGAGGTGGATTGCGGGTCGCTTTCAGGATCGGACATCGAGGATCTGCGGCGCGGGCTGGGGCTGGAAGATGCGTCCGGCGCCGAAAAACCAAAAGAGGAACAGGGGCCGCCCGGCGCGATACTTTTCGAGAAGGTCAACGAACTGGCGCCGGAACTTTCCGCAATGCTTGCGGAATTGATCAAATCCGTCAGGGTGAAATCGGGCGACGGCTTCCCGGGAACCCGGGTGATGGCCACGTTCGAAATAACCGGTAGCGAGTCGCTGGAAGGGCCGGTCATGGAGGCTCTCACTAATGCTGGGGCGACTCTATTGGCGCTTTCCCCGTTGAGGGACAGAAGGGAAGACATCCCGGAGCTGACCGAGAAATTCGTCGACGAATTTTGCGAAGAATACGGAAAAAACGTGGAGAACGTGGACGAAAAGGCGATAGAACGTCTCGTCTCCATGCCGTGGCCCGGAAACGTCCGGGAATTGAAAGACGTTATCAGCAGGGCCGTCTCCATTTGCGACGGGCCTACGCTGACCTCCGATATCCTGCGGCGCGCCACGGAAGGGGAGGTTCCGCCGCTCGCTTTCCCATCCCAGGCCGGCATAAGAGTTTACGGGCACGGTTCGATGATCGCGCCGCGCCAAGCGGTTGGAAAAGCCAAAGGCAGGGAACGACAGGGACGCCTGCGGCAGAGGACGCTCAAAAACTCGGTGGTGCTCAGGGGACTCGGTCTTCATTCCGGCATAAAGACGGGCATGATACTCTCCCCATTGCCGCCGGATTCCGGCATAGTTTTCGGCGACATCAGCACGGGACTGCGCGTTCCCGCCCTGCTGGAGAACGTCCGCTCGACAGAATACGCCACGACTCTCTCCAACGGAAGCGTGACCATAAAGACTATCGAACACATAATGTCGGCCCTGCACAGTTACAGGATCACGAACCTGCTGATAAAGATCGGCGACGAGGCTCCCATCATGGACGGGTCGGCCCTTGATTTCTGCCAGATTATCGAGGACAGCGGGATAGAGGATCAGGACGGATTCATTGACGAGATAATCATCGAGGAGCCTATGGTCGTTGGCGACGAGGCCGAAGGACCGAGCATCCGGGTGGAGCCGTCGCCCATATTCTCCATCCATTACTATCTGGACTATCCGGCCCCGATAGGCGTGCAGGAATACGAATACGCCCACCAATCGGGCGAACATTACAAAGAGACCATAGCCCCGGCGCGCACATTCGGTTTCCTGCGGGACGTGAAAAAACTGGAAGAGGCCGGTCTTGGCGGAGGCGGCAAGCTCTCCAACTTCGTGCTGATAGACGACGAGAAAGTCGTCAACACGCCCCTGCGGTTCCCCGACGAACCGGCCCGGCACAAAATACTCGACCTCATCGGCGACCTGTATCTGCTTGGCAGGCCGATAAGGGCCAGAATCACCGCCAGAAAAAGCGGCCATACGCAGAATATCGCGCTTATCAAAAAAATCAGCGAGCGGCTCCAAAGCCCATATACGGCGAAGTGAGCGGAACCGTCATAAAACCCCTCAGGCTCGCCGTGCTGGCCTCTGGAAGAGGCTCGAACCTGCAGGCTCTCATAGACGCAAGCGAAAGCGGCCGCATGGACGGAAAAGTCGCTCTGCTACTCACCGACAATCCGAACGCTTACGCGATCGAACGCGCCAAAAAACATGACATACCGTTCCGCATAATCGAACGCAAAGATTTCGCATCGAGACAGGCGTTTGATTCCGCGTTCGCCGACGCCGTGGAGGAATCCGGCGTGGATATTGTCGCGCTGGCCGGTTTCATGAGGATCATATCCCCTTCGTTTCTCTCCCGGTTTCCGGGAAAGGTGATAAACGTCCATCCATCGCTACTGCCTGCGTTCCCTGGTTTGGACGCGCAGAAACAGGCGTTCGAATACGGGGTAAAAATCACCGGATGCACGGTTCATTTCGTGGACGAAGGGGTGGACACAGGCCCGATAATAATCCAGTCGGCGGTTCCTGTTTTGCCTGAAGACACTGTGGAGCTGTTGAGCGCGCGCATACTGGAACAGGAGCACATCATTTACCCCAAAGCCGTCACGATGATCGCACGTGGGGAGGCTCTCCCGCCGGAAAAGTTTCTTGCGCGGATGAATGGGTTGGTGTCGTGAAATTCCCAACGCTTTTTAAGCCAGCCCCCAATCTTCGTCTAACGCTTAACAATGGCGTTCGGCGGGGTGTTCTTGTACATTTGCAGGACGAAGCGAAGGCGCCATCTTTTTCCCTCCCCTTAGAAAGGGGAGGTGGCGCGTATTCGCGCCGGAGGGGTTTAATTAAACCCCCTCGCAACTGCGTTGCGGTCCCCCTT
>JADGAO010000315.1 GCA_015231995.1 Nitrospinota bacterium
TCATTCTGAACGAAGCGTAGCGAAGTGAAGAATCTATCAAGAAGAATATTCCATTATACTTTGATCCTTCACGGAGTTTACCCTGAGTCTTTCGAAGGGTTCAGGATGACAACGGTCGCAGGGCCTCCCTCAGAATGACAAAAAAACGGACTCCTACAGCAGGCAAAACATGAAAATCGGTTGGTCATGCAAAGCTCTCCTTGCCAAGGGGAACCGCCACCGAGCCTGCCCTGAGCGAAGCCGAAGGGTTGCGAGGGGTGTAATTAAACTCCTTCCGGCGCCCTTTTTCCCTTGAGTGCGGCGTCGAGCACTCCGTTTATAAAAGAGACTGAGTCCTTGTCGCAAAAATCCTTGGCAAGCTCCACAGCCTCGTTGAGCGCGACGGCCCCGGGCGTCAGCGGGTCGAACAACAGCTCATACGCGCCCATCCGCAGGATGGCCCGCTCCATATAGCCGAGCCGCTCAAGCTCCCATTTGACCAGTAACCGTTTGAGAGTTTCGTCTATCTCCTCAATCCTGGAGGTGACGCCCATGACGAGACTTTCAACGAACTCGCGTTGCGCGTCTTTAGCCTCGTCGGACTTGAAATAAACGTCCAGCAGGTTGAGCGGGTTCTGCTCACCGCGTATATCGGCTTGATAGAGTATGGCAAGGGCCGCCTGGCGGGACTTGTGGCGCGCTCCCAACTCTTAAAGTTTCTTCAAAAGGTTCGCCATCTCGATGGCTGTCATCGCCGCTTCGCTACCCTTGTTGCCCGACTTGCTTCCGGCGCGTTCGATTCCCTGCTCGATGGTTTCCACCGTCAGCACTCCAAACGATACCGGCACGCCTGTGTCGAGCATGGCCTGCGCCACGCCTTTTGCGACTTCCGAGGCGACCAGATCGTAGTGCGACGTGGCCCCGCGTATGACCGCGCCGAGCGCTATGACGGCGTCGAACTTGCCGGAGGCGGCCAGTTTCTTCGCCACCAGCGGCAGTTCGAAAGCGCCGGGCGCCTTGGCGACGCAGACGTCGGCGTCTTTCACCCCGTGCCGGACGAGCGCGTCCACGGCCCCGTCCAGCAACCTCGACGTTATGAAATCGTTGAACCGGCTAACGGCGATCCCTATCCTAAGGCCAGCGCCGGTAAGGTCGCCCTCCAGCAGTTTCGGCATGTTCCCTCCTGATGTCCTGTTACTTTATATCGAGCAAATGGCCAAGCTTGTCCTGCTTTGCCGTAAGGTAGCGCAAGTTGCTCTCTTTAGGCTCGATCACCAGCGAGACGCGCTCGACGATCGTAAGCCCATACCCTTCCAGCCCCACAAGTTTGCGGGGATTATTTGTTATCAGCCTTATGTCCCGCAGGCCCAGGTCGTGCAAGACCTGCGCCCCGAGGCCGTAGTCGCGCAGATCGGCTTTAAAACCGAGATGGTGGTTGGCCTCCACGGTGTCGCGCCCTTCGTCCTGAAGCGCGTACGCTTTGAGCTTGTTGATAAGCCCTATTCCGCGCCCTTCCTGGAAAAGATAGAGCAGCGCTCCGCGCCCCTCCGCCGCGATCATGCCCATGGCCATATCAAGTTGTTCGCCGCAATCGCACCGCTCCGACCCGAACACGTCCCCCGTCAGGCACTGCGAATGCACGCGTGTAAGACACGGCCTGCCGTCGGACACATCGCCCATGACAAGGGCGAGGCTTATCTCGTCGTTGACGCTGTTGTCGTATGCGATGGCGCGGAACTGGCCGTGGCGGGTGGGCAAAACGGTTTCCACGACCCGGCGCACGAAATGCTCGTTCTTCATTCGATGCTCGACGATGTCCTTGACGGTGATGATCTTCATCCCGTTGCGTTCGGCGAACTCGATAAGTTGCGGCACACGCGCCATCGTGCCGTCGTCGTTCATGATTTCGCATATCACGGCGCCCGGATAAAGCCCGGATATCCGGCACAGGTCAACAGACCCTTCCGTCTGCCCCACACGCACCAGCACGCCGCCCTCGCGCGCCCTCAACGGGAACACATGGCCGGGCCGGGCGATGTCCTCCGGTTTTGTGGCGGGGTCTATGGCGGTCTTGATGGTGACATAACGGTCCTGGGCGGATATGCCCGTGGTCACGCCTTTGCGAGCCTCTATCGAAACGGTGAAACCGGTGCCGAAAGACGATGTGTTGTCGCGCACCATAAGCGGCAGGGCAAGCTCGTCGCATCGTTTTCCCGTCAGCGCAAGACATATCAGTCCGCGCCCTTCGCGGGCCATGAAGTTGACGGCCTCGGGCGTGACCATCTCCGCCGCGATAACCAGGTCGCCTTCGTTCTCGCGATCCTCGTCATCTATCATTATTATCATTTTGCCCTGGCGCAGGTCTTCGCCCGCCTCTTCGATGGTGTTAAACCTGCGGGCTTTGATACTGTCTGTCATATATGTGCCGGCCAAACCGCCTTTTACGCTTCAATTATAAAAACCCGCGCATTCACAAGATCGGCGGGAATGTGTTTACCTTCGCCAAACGGCATCCTTACGATTATAGAGCTTTTTGGGCTCACTTGCCAAAGAGAGCTTTACAAAACCATGCAATTTGGCGCTCGGCGGGGTGTTCTTCACCCCGCCGCCGTCTTTGCTTATCAAAGCGTTTGCATTGGAGTCCGGGGTGAAGAACACCCCGGACAGCGACAACAGCGACAAAGCGGGCATCTGCATTTCGTTTCTCGTCATGCTCCTTTATTCAACATGCTTAAGACGGATGATAGCCCAAAGCGGCGTCGCTGAAAACAACACCTGAGCGACCTGAGCGACTTGAGTGACTTGAACGACTTGAGTGACTTGAACGACTTGAGGGACTTGAGCGACTTGAGGGACTTGAAAAGGTTGTGGGAGACGCTGTCAGAGTTTGTCATTCTGAGCGAAGTGAATGCGTAGAGTATGTCATTCTGAGGCGAAGCCGAAGAATCTATCAAA
>JADGAO010000316.1 GCA_015231995.1 Nitrospinota bacterium
CTGTTTGTTTTCCTCACCCCGACCCTCTCCCGCGATGTTGCGCGGGAGAGGGGGCTAGGCAAACGACGCCCCCGATCCGTTCCCTGCAAAACCTCTTTAAATCTTGCGGCGACACTCCTTATGAAGTAGGCTACAATCGCTTCAACGCTCAGTAAATCTCGGAGGATTACATTGACGGCGGTTCGGGCCGTGTATCCCGGAACTTTTGATCCGGTGACAAACGGGCATATAGACCTCATGCGCCGCGGAACGGCCATTTTCAGCGAACTTATCGTGGCTGTGGCCGATAGCCCGCGCAAAGCGCCCATGTTCAGCCTGGAGGACAGGGTGCGGTTCATTGTAGAGGCCACAACGGATTTGCCCAACATCGTCGTCAAACCATTCCGCACTCTTTTGGTGGATTTTGCGCGGGATGTCGGCGCAAAGGCGATCATAAAGGGGCTTCGGGCCGTTTCGGATTTCGATTACGAATTGCAGATGTCTCTTATCAACCGGCGGCTCGCCCCGGATGTGGAGACTGTGTTCATGATGCCAAGCGAGGAATTTTCTTTTGTCTCTTCGTCAATGATAAAAGAGATAGCCTCGTTATCCGGGGGGGTGGGTACAATGGTTCCCAAAAACGTGGAGGAGGCGATGAAAATCCGCTTCCGGGCGAATCCGGGCTAAAGGAGATTTCAAATGGCTGAAACCTGCATTAAAGAAAGCGGGCTTTCACTGGACCGCGTGGTTTTCTATGGAAGGACGCTTCGGGAATACCAGCTCATCTTCAATTTCGACCACGAAGCGTATAAAGGCCGCAAAGTCCTCGACTGCCCGGCGGGGTCGTCTTCGTTCACTGCGGAGTCCGTCCGGCTGGGAGTGAACGCGACGGCTGTTGACCCTATGTTCGGCAAACCGGTCGCCGACCTTTTGGAGGCGGGCGAAGCGGATATAGACCATGTGATGGAAAGCGTCATGAAGTCGCAGGATATTTTCTGCTGGTCTTTTTATCCCACGCCGCAGGCGTTGCGATCGTACAGGAAGACGGCCCTCAGCAGGTTCGCCCACGACTACTCAAAACCCGAATCCGCGGAAAGATACGTGAAAGCGTCCCTGCCCAACCTGCCGTTCGAGGACAAAAGTTTCGATATGGCGCTCGGCGGGCATTTTCTTTTCACCTATTCGGACAGGCTCGATTACGATTTCCACCTCAAGGCCCTGCTGGAGCTTGTGCGGGTGAGCCATGAAGTCCGGGTTTATCCCGTGGTGGGCCGCGATGGCAGAAGGCCCCTGTTTTTCGAAGACCTGCTTTCCGCCCTCGCAAAGGCCGGGGTGAAAAGCGAGCTATTGCCGTCCAAATTTGAATTTCAAAAAGGCGGAGGTGAAATTCTTCGCCTTACCAGCCAGTTGTAACGGAGTTCCTTCATGAAGCTTGCGGATAGACTTTCACTGATAAAACCCTCCCCCACGCTCGCCATCACCGCCAAGGCAAAGGCCATGAAAGCGGAGGGGATAGACGTCGTGGGGTTTGGCGCGGGCGAGCCGGACTTCGACACGCCGGAGTATATCAAACAGGCGGCTGTGGACGCCCTTGCCAAGGGAAAGACCAAGTACACCGACACCCCCGGCATACCGGAACTGCGCGACGCGCTGACCGCGTTTTACAAGAAGACGGAAGGGTTGGAGTATAAGCGTTCCGAGACAATTTTCTCCAACGGCGGGAAGCATTCGCTATACAACATTTTCATGGCGATCCTCTCCCCCGGCGACGAGGTGATAATCCCTACGCCTTACTGGGTCTCATACCCGGATATGACGTTGCTGGCGGACGGCAAACCGGTTTTTCTGAAAACGGAGGAGAAAAACGGGTTTCTTTTCACAGCCGGCGATCTGGAGCGGTTGGTGACGTCCCGAACAAAGGCCATCGTCATCAACTCCCCGTCCAACCCCAGCGGCGCGGTGTATGACGAGGCGACCCTCAAGGCGATCTGCTCCGTGGCTATCAAACACAAGATAACCGTCATCTGGGACGAGATTTATAAAGACGTTTACTACGGCGAAGGGAAACTGCGTTCGCTCCCTTACTACAACCCGGACGTCAAACCGTACACGCTTATCGTCGGCGGCCTGTCGAAGAGTTATTCCATGACCGGCTGGCGGATAGGCTGGACGCTCGGCGACGCGGCGATCATAGAGGGTATGAACATAATCCAGGGGCAGTCCACCTCCAACCCTGTCTCCTTCGCGCAGTACGGCGCGTTGGCGGCGCTTAACGCTGGGCTTACGCACCTGCCAGCGTGGGTGGAAGAGTTTCGTAAACGGCGGGACTATCTTGTCAAAGAGCTAAACGCGATTCCCGGAACAAGATGTTTAAACCCGATGGGTGCGTTCTACGTTTTTCCGAACGTCTCCGGCTGGTTTGGGAAAAGCTGGAGGGGCGGGGTTATAAAAGATTCTTACGATGCGACAGCGTTCCTTTTGGAGACGGCGCGTGTGGCTGTGGTTCCCGGCGACCCGTTCGGCGCGCCGGAAAACATACGCCTGTCGTATGCCCTCTCGATGGGGGAGATAGAGAAGGGAGTTGACAGGATACGGAAGGCTGTGGCCGAATTGAGGTAGGCATATAAGGAGGACATCCAATGAGCGTCAAGGATTCCGACAAAGCCCCCGATTTTTCTCTGCCCGACCAAGACGGAACTATCCGTTCCCTAGCGGATTTCGCCGGTAAAAAGCTTGTGCTCTTTTTCTATCCCAAGGCCAATACCGGTGGGTGAACCACGGAAGCGTCCGAGTTTCGTGACGCGCAGGCTGGATTCAAAAAGAAAGACGCATTGATCGCCGGCGTAAGCCGCGACAATCCAGAGACAAACAAAAAGTGGGCGGAGGGCCTCGGCCTCAAGTTCCCGCTCTTGTCCGATCCCGGTTCCGAAGTTCACCGACTGTACGGCGCG
>JADGAO010000317.1 GCA_015231995.1 Nitrospinota bacterium
TTGTCATTCTGAGCGATAGCGAAGAATCTCTCCTCAACTTCGGAATACGGGTTTAGAGTAACGCCTTCAGTTTTTCGATGGCTCTGGCCCTGTGGCTTATCCGGTTTTTCACTTCCAGCGGTAATTGGGCCATCGTTTTGCCGAATTCTGGAACATAGAAGATGGGGTCGAATCCGAACCCTCCCTCTCCCTCCTGCCTGTAGTGGATTATCCCTTCACAACTCGCCGCGACAACGATTTCGCGCCCGGCGGGGATATCAACGAAGGCCAACGCGCAAACGTAGCGGGTGGAGCGGGTTTCCGCCGTTTTTAGGCGGGTGAGGACGATCTCGTTCACTTCGCTTGCGGACTTGCCTTTTTCAAACCTGGCCGATTTCACCCCAAGCTCGCCCGGCAGAGCGTCTATCTCGATTCCAGAGTCGTCGGCGACTGTCGGCCTGCCAGAGCTGATGGCGATGGCTCTGGCCTTTATCATCGCATTTTCTTCGTAGGTGGCCCCGTTTTCCTCGATATCAGGCGCGGATGGCGTCTCCAGAAGCGATACGAACATGATTCCCGTACCCTCGAAGGCGTGATTGAACTCGCGGACTTTTCCTTCGTTTTTTGTGGCCAGTATGAATTCGCGCATGAGCCTTTAAATAAAAAAACGGCGGCGCCATCAAAGACGCCGCCGTTAAGTTTGCGATTACTAGGAAAGAAGCTTTATCGTGGCGATCGAAGGCGCGATGAGCAGGGCGATGGTGTTTATCACCTTTATCAATGCGTTGAGCGCCGGGCCTGCGGTGTCCTTGAAGGGGTCGCCGACAGTGTCGCCCACGACGGCGGCCTTGTGAGCGTCGGAGCCTTTGCCGCCGTGATGCCCCATTTCGATGTGCTTCTTGGCGTTGTCCCAGGTGGCTCCGCCGTTACACATGAACAGCGCCATCAACAGGCCGGAGACTATCACGCCAGCCAGAAGGCCGGCCAGCGCCACCGGCCCGAAAACGTAACCCACGAATATCGGCGACAACACAGCCGCCAGCGCCGGCACTATCATCTCCTTTAGAGCCGCCTGCGTGACGATATCCACGCATTCGGCGTAATCGGGAGTGGCCTCGCCGCTCATGATCCCCTTTATTTCCTGGAACTGGTAGCGCACCTCCGTCACGACCGCGAAAGCGGCGCGTCCGACGGCCTCCATGCAGTGGGCGGAGAAGAAGTAGGGGAGGGCGGCGCCGATGAACAGGCCGATGATAAGAGAAACGTCCGTCAATTCGAACGCGACATGCTTTTGAGCCACATGCGCTATCTCGTCGGAATAAGCCTGGAACAAAACCAGCGCCGCAAGAGCCGCAGAGCCTATCGCATAACCCTTCGTCACTGCCTTTGTTGTGTTGCCGACCGCGTCAAGCTCGTCGGTGATCGCGCGGACTTCCTTGGGCAGGCCAGACATTTCCGCAATGCCGCCGGCGTTGTCGGTTATCGGCCCGTAGCTGTCCATGGCGATAACCATCCCTGTGGTGGAGAGCATGGCCACAGCCGCCACCGCTATGCCGAAGACACCGGCCAGCGCGTATGTGGAGGCGATGGATGCGACAATGATAAGGATGACAGGCGTAGTGGACTCCAGCCCCATCGCCACGCCGATTATGATGTTGGTGGCCGCGCCGGTCTCGCAAGCCTTGGAGACGGCCTTGACCGGGTGGAATTTTGTGGATGTGTAGTACTCGGTGGATATCGTCACTAAAAGCGTGACCAAAAGGCCAATGATGGCGCAGAGGAAAAGGTTGAAGTTGCCGCCCATCATGGCGTCGTTGATGTAGTAGAACGCGGCGGCGGAAATGACCCCGGTGGCTATCTGTCCCTTGTAAAGGGCCATGGTGATGGATTTGTCAAGCCCGAGCCTGATAAAGAAAGTGCCTATTATTGTGGCGAAAATAGCCGCTCCGCCGAGAGCCAGCGGGAACAACACCGCGTTGACTCCGTACGCCGCCTTGATGGACGCCGACGTGCTTGCCAGTATCATAGCGGCGATGAGCGTGACGGCGTATGTCTCGAAAAGGTCCGCGCCCATGCCGGCGCAGTCGCCCACGTTGTCGCCCACGTTGTCGGCGATGACGGCGGGGTTGCGCGGGTCGTCTTCCGGTATCCCGGCCTCAAGTTTGCCAACCAGGTCGGCGCCCACGTCCGCGGCCTTCGTGAAAATGCCGCCACCCACGCGGGCGAACAGCGAGATAAGGCTCGCGCCGAATCCAAAACCGACGGTTGTCATGGGGTCGTTGGTGAGGGCGTATGTGGCCGTGACGCCCATCAGCGAAAGGCCGACGACCATCAGGCCAGTAACGGAGCCGCCCTTGAAAGCCACGTCCAGCGCGTTTTCGAGGCCATGACGCGCCGCCTCAGCGGTGCGCACGTTGGCTCGCACAGCCACCATCATCCCGATGTACCCGGCGGCGGCGGAGAGCAACGCCCCGGCCAGGAAGCCAAGCCCCTGCGCCGCGCCTATTTTTGTGAACAGAAGCCCGAAGATCAATACGGCGAACACCGCTATCACTTTGGACTGCCTGTTGAGGTACGCCATGGCGCCTTCCCTGATGGCGCCTGAAATGGAGATCATCTTCTCGGTGCCTTCCGGCAGGCGCATGATGCGCAGAATGAGGAATACTGCGTACAGTACAGATATCACTCCCGCGACTTCCGCGAAGAGGATCACTTGCCCGGCTGTGAATGTCTGAGTCGTTACTTCGGCGGTTGCTTTCATCTTAATCCATACACTGAAGGTTATGATTACATATAAAAGACAAAATGAACCAATAAGTCTAATAAAACAACTGGGGATTGTCACGAAATAAATATGGGGGGGGGTGAAAAAAGAGGGCTGTCGCCAAATGGTTAAAAACAGAAGCGACAAACGCTGTTCGAGGTGTTCTTGTACATTTGCAGGGCGAAG
>JADGAO010000318.1 GCA_015231995.1 Nitrospinota bacterium
TTGGCGTTTCACCGGGGCATTTAGCCCCGATAAAACGCTTGCGGGCGGGACGCCCCGCGCTCCCAGAGAAGTGGCTCAGGAGGAGAATATTGCGAAACACACCATCATGATGGGGTCGGGCGACCTCTAATAATCATGAAACGCATAGCGCCAACACCATGTCCCTCCCCCGCATCTGGCGGGAGAGGCGACATTGATGATCAGACGCAACCAGTCGGTTTGGGAAGACCTGCGATTTTGCACGCCTGTTTCGCCGGACCGCCCGGATAAAGCTCGTACAGGTATTTTGTGTTGCCCTTGTCCGGGCCAAGCTTTTTTGCGATGGCCTTGGTAAGTATGCGGATCATCGGCGCGATCTTGTATTCATCGTAATACTCGCGGAGGAAATTGATGACCTCCCAATGCGCGTCGGTCATTGACAGGGTTTCGGATTTGGCGAGGTACTCACCGACTTCCTTGTTCCACTGGTCGAGGTTGACGAGGTAGCCGTCCTCATCCGTTTCGTAAGTTACGCCGTTTAGCTCGAAAGACATCGCTTTAAAGCCTCCAAAATCTTTTCATTATGGTTAAAGATACATCATTCCCGGTTTTGATACACTATTGAAAAATATTCCGGCTACAACCCTTGCCCCCTACGAGCTTAACAAAGAGCCAACAACCCAAGCCGGATATCCCTCCTGCCAAAATAAGATGCTGACCGGATGGTTTGGATTCTCAAATTGTCATCCCTGCAAAGTGAAGTATCAAAAAAGTAGAATTGAATATTCTATTTGATAGATTCTTCGCAGAGTTTACCCTGAGTCCGCCGAAGGGCCAGAATGACACTTGTACGCCAGTTATGCAAAGCTCTCCTTTTAAGGGGGGGAAATGTTTGGGCGACAGCCCGTCATGATTTACAACAGACGTCAAATCTTGCCCAACGCAGTCGTGAGTTTTGAATGAGCTGTACCGGCCATTTCGGAAAGTCCCGATTCTGGCATGATCTCGTTGATGAGCAGTGGATTGAACGCGCTCACCACGATTTCCCCGGTTGCGTCTTCGTAAACGATCACGTTGCATGGAAGGAACAACCCCACCTCTTTGGTCGTGGAAAGCGCCTTGTAAGCCAGCGGCGGGTTGCAGACGCCGAGTATGACATAACGCGCATAATCCACGTTAAGCTTTTCCTTGAGCGTGGTCTTCACGTCAACCGTCGTCAACACTCCAAACCCTTCGGCTTTCAAGGCGGCGATGGTTCTGTCCATCACATTCTGGAAATCACCCTTGAAGCGCCGTTCGATCCCAATATTCGTTTTCATTTCCGAAACCTTCCTCATCCGCCGATCAGCAATGAATGTTCGATTTTGACGCACTTGTTTTGAATGACCGTTATCCCCGCATAACGCAGAAGCGACGCCGCCTCGTTATTGACTATGCCGAGCTGTAACCATACGGCTTTCGGTTTTTTGGAAATCATGGCCGGAACCAGTTCCATGATGGAGTCCGCCCGACGGAAAAGGTCAATAACATCCACATCGCCCGGTATCGAGGCGATGTCTGGATAGGCCTTGATGTCCAGCCAGCCTCGTTCGGCCAGGGCCGGATTGACGGGAACGATCTCGTAGCCGTGATTCGTAAGGTATTGGGCGACAATGAACGAGTCTCTGTGAGGCTTGTCGGAAAGGCCGACGATGGCGATGGTTGCGGACGACTTCAGAAGGCTGGCAATTTCATCGTCCGACGGGTTAAAGTCGGGATCCGACGGCCTGTTCCCGATATCGCATGAGTCGGCCATAATTATTTTTCTCCAGAGCTGATTTCTTTTCGCAGGAACTCCATCAGGTTGTTGGAGACCGGTTCTGGAATATGCGGCTCTTCAGGTTCCGAAACGGTATGGAAAAGCTCGACCGTTTTCTTGAGCGTATTGATGAACGCTATGCACGGCTCGCAATCCTTTATGTGCGACTCTATCTCAGCGCAGATATCCCCTTCCAGGTCCTTGTCAATGTAGTCGCCTAATTTCTCGAAAATCTCGTTACACTTCATTGGAGGCCGCCTTTTTGCGACTTGGCCTGTTCCAGCGTCCCATTAAAGTAACTTGTCAGCTCCTCGCGAAGGATCAGGCGCGCTCTGTGAAGACGGGATTTGACAGCCGCCACGGTCATGTTGAGTATCTGGCCGATCTCGACGTTGGAAAAACCCTCCACGTCCTTCATTATAAATACTATGCGTTTATCCTCCGGCAGGGCGGCGATGACGCGGTCCAGCGTTACGCGTAAATCATCGGCGTTGCTCATCAGCGTCGGATTTTTCGACCAGTCCACAATCTCCCTGCGAACCATGGAGCCATCGAATTCAATCGGTTTGTCTATGGAGACCAAATCCACTTTTTTCCTTTTTCGAAGCCGCATCAGGCACCCGTTGGTGGCAATCTTGAAGAGCCAGGTGGAGAAAGCCGCATCGCCCCGGAAGGAGTCCAGCGAACGATAGACTTGCAAAAACGTCTCCTGCAAAACGTCCTCCGTGTCTTCCTGGTTGTTCAGAAACTTCACGCAATGGCTGTATATGCGCGACTCATACTTGCGAACAATACGTTCGAAAGCGTCAAACCCGCCCTGCTTGACCTTCTCGATCAAGATAGCGTCCTCTTTCCGGCTTTCATCGCTGTAAAGCTGGGATTCGGCAGCGCCTGGTTCTTCTTCTTTCTTCACGTTAGGATGATAAAAGTCATTAAAAGTTTCAACTTCCCCTTTATTAGTAGGCCACATGCTAACAACTTGCGCGGATTCGGGCAAGGACGTTGGCGTTTTTCTCCAGACCTCCGGTTCCCTCTCTTTGATAGCATGAATTCCCGTTGCGCCAAACGGTTCCGAAGCTGTATGCTTTATTGACGGTCAAA
>JADGAO010000319.1 GCA_015231995.1 Nitrospinota bacterium
TTTAACATGATAAGCTCCGAAAACCCCCATAATTATTATACAGCTATATAGCCTGGTAAACTAACGTGCAAACATGAAGGTATGCGGTGAAACCTCAAACCGTCGCTTTGAACGTTTTCAGCCTCAACGAATTACCCACCACGCTCACCGATGAAAACGCCATCGCAAACGCCGCCATCATCGGGTTGAGCGTAACGCCGAACAACGGATACAACGCGCCAGCCGCAACAGGTATCAGTGTCACGTTGTAGAAAAACGCCCAGAACAGGTTCTGCTTTATCACGCGAAGGGTAGCCCGGCCAAGTTCGACCGCCGTCACAACGCCTTTAAGGTCGCCGCTCATCAGGGTTATGTCGCCCGCCTCCATCGCTATGTCCGTCCCCCCGCCCATCGCAAAACTAACGTCGGCCTTCGCAAGCGCTGGCGCGTCGTTAATCCCATCGCCAACCATCGCCACCACACGCCCCTGCGCCTTGAGCTTCTCGACTTCTTCAGCTTTTCGTTCGGGCGCGACCCCTGCGAGCGTCTCGGATATTCCAGCCTCATGCGCTATCGCAGACGCGGTCTTCGGATTGTCGCCAGTAATCATGACCACCTGGAAACCCATCCCGCGCAGTTTCGTCACCGCGTTTTTGGAGCCTAGTTTTATCGTGTCCGCGACGGCGATAACAGCGGCCACTGCTCCGTGCCGCGCCAGATAAAGCGGGGTCGCGCCACCGTCCATAATCCCCTCCGCCGCCTTCAGCAGAGTGGAGACGTCCACCGATTTTTCGCGCATTATTTTTTCCGAGCCGACCACTATCTGCGTTCCGCTCACGGCTCCGCTCACTCCCGCGCCTGTCATAGTTTTGAACCCGGAGACTTCGAGAACGATGATGCCTCTCTCTTCCGCCGCGTTCACGATCGCTTTGGCGAGGGGATGTTCCGACCTTCTCTCCAAGGCGGCGGCCAATTGCAACGCCTCAGTCTCGCTCACCCCATCCACGGTTGTAACGCCAGTCACGGCGGGTTCCCCTTTGGTCACGGTGCCGGTCTTGTCCAGAACGACCACGCCGATTCGTGCGGCTGTCTCCAAAGCCTCGCCGTTTTTTATGAGAACGCCAAGCTCCGCGCCTTTACCCGTCCCAACCATTATCGCAGTCGGCGTGGCAAGGCCCAGCGCGCATGGGCAAGCGATTATCAGGGTTGAGACGAAAGCCACCAGAGCGCGGGTGAACGCTGGCTCCGGCCCGAAGATCATCCACCCGGCGAACGATAGGGACGCCGCCAAAAACACCGCCGGAACGAAATACGAAGCGATAGTGTCCGCCATCTTCTGAGCGGGAGCTTTGGAGCCTTGAGCGTCCCTCACAAGCCGGATAATCCGCGATAGAACCGTGCGCGAACCTACGGACGTAGCCTTGAAGATAAACGAGCCAGCCATGTTCATGGAACCGCCCGTAACCCTCGCGCCCGCCTCTTTTTCCACTGGGATGGATTCCCCGGTTATCATGGACTCGTCCACGGAAGACTCGCCCTCCGCAATCACGCCGTCCACGGGGATGGATTCGCCGGGCCGCACAACCACTATGTCGCCAACCCGAAGGCTCGACGCGGCGACCTCCACCTCCACCCCGTCGCGGATTATCCGCGCCGTTCGCGGCCTCAGCGAGGCGAGCCGCGATATAGCCTCCGACGCTCTTCCCTTGGCTAAGGCCTCCAGATATTTACCCATCAGTATCAGGGTTACTATCATCGCTGAGGTCTCGAAATAGACAGGGGGAGTCTCACCGCCTGTGGATACAAGCTTGGGGGCGAACGCCGACACTACCGAGAAAACGTAAGCGGAAAGCGTTCCCACGGCGATAAGCGTATTCATATCCGATGAACGCTGTTTTGCGGCTTTCACCGCCCCAGTCATGAACTGCGCCCCACCCCAGAAAATAACAGGGGTGGATAGAATGAACATAATCATGGACGCCGTTACGGAAGGCATGGAGAAAGAATGAGAGTGAACCATATCCCGCATCGAAATGAAAACGACCGGGATGGTGAACGCGGCGGAAACCGCGAATTTCATGAAAACTTCGGCAAGCTCGTTTTCTCTTCGCTCGCGATCCGCTCCGCCATCCTCATCCATCGTTACGTCGTAAGGCTCGTAGCCGGAGTCCTTTACGAGTTTTTTGATTGCGTCTTCGCCGATGAGGGATTCGTCATAGGTGACAGTGGCCGATTCGGTGGCGAGGTTGACGGTCGCGTCCTGCACGCCAGGCCCCTTTTTGATAGACATCTCCACCCGCCTCACGCATGAGGCGCAGGTCATCCCGGCGACGCCAATTTCTTTCTTTTCCATGACGATAAACCCTCCTGCCTGTTATGCGGCGTCGTAAGGCTCGTAACCGGAGTCCCTGACCAGTTTTTTGATACCGCCCACATCAATAATAGATTGGTCAAACGTGACAGTTGCCGATTTTTTTGCGAAGTTTACAACCGCGTCATGAACACCGGCCCCCTTTTTAATAGAAGCCTCCACTCTTCGCGCGCACGATCCGCAACTCATCCCGGATATACCTATTTCTTTCGTTTCCATGATAAATATTCCTCCCGTTGACTGTTAATACCCACGGGAGGAAACATTTGTTCATTTATTTTGCATTCTTTGGACACGGCTGGCGGCGAAACCCCAAGGTAGAGGCAGACCTGTGTATCCGCCCTTTCTCATGGAGACCTTGGGTAACCCACCCAAAGCTGTCGCCATTGTCATTATGAACGTAATGTCATTCTGAACGAAGCGTAGCCCTTCGACAGACTCAGGGTAAACTCCGTGAAGAATCTATCAGAGTTTGTCATTC
>JADGAO010000031.1 GCA_015231995.1 Nitrospinota bacterium
GCAGTTGTCATTCTGAGCGATAGCGAAGAATCTCTCCTCAACTTCGGAATACGGGCTTATTCACTGCAGAAAAAACTACCCTGCGTCCATCAATGTGTTGTCCGACCATGAGTATCTGATGGGAAGCTCACAGTTATCGCTCCATCTTCCCGGTCCGATCCGGCGCGCCAGCCGAGCCTTTGCCCCACACTGCGCTGTTGTCAGTCCAGCCGCTGACCATCCTGCCCGCCTTCCGGTACCGGCCACGGATCGCGGCAAGGTATTCTTTTCTCGCTTTCTTCCCCATATTCCATGCTCCTTTCGGTTACATGAAACATGAGGCATCGATTCATTTTCGCCTATCCCTTCGGTTACATTTAATATGAGGCAATGCGGGGTGGCAAAAAACAGGGGACAGTTTAGAGTGATTTAAGGTATAATACAGTTTGTATGTTAGCTTGGGGTTGCGTTGATATATTAGGTCAAATAGTCATCAAATGGCCTGAAATATTCAGGTCGAACGCCTCGATAAGGAAGGATGTTAAATGACCAAGCAATCGGCCAAACTCGATGACCCCGCCATTAGCGACAAGGCCGCACGACCCCAGCGCAAAAAGACTCCAGAAAATATCATGCCGGAGCCGATTCTGAGGAATCCGGGGCATGATAAAATCGAAGAGATACGCCAAGAACTTCGTTTGCACCAGACCGAGCTGGAGATGCAGAACGAAGAATTGCGCCGATCTCAGGAGATTCTGGAACTCGCCAGGGCCAAGTATTTCAACTTTTACAATCTCGCTCCGGTCGGTTATTTCACAATCAACGCCCAGGGCGTGGTTCTGGAAGTCAATCTTACGGCATGCAATCTTCTTGGCGCCACAAGAGAACGTTTGCTCAACCAGCCGTTTACCAAATTTATCATCCCAGATGATCAGGACATCTACTACATGTTCAACAAACAAATCCTTAGCAATCATGCTCCGCTGATGTGCGAACTTAGGATGGCGTTTGAGGACAACATACCGTTCTGGGTAAATATCAAGGCGACAAATGTCGTTAATGTTGAAAGCGGAGAAATGCTCAGATATATCGTGATGAGCGATATAACCAAGAGCAGGGAGGCGGCGGAGCATCTGCAGGAAACGCTCCAGGAAATAAAACGGTTAAAGGACAAATTGAAGGATGAGAATCTCTACCTGCTAGAAGAGATCAACCTGATACATTCACACAAAAATATCATCGGAAACAGCGAAGCCATCTGCGCTGTCCTAAAGCAGGTAGAACAAGTGGCTCCGTCAGACTCCCGGGTGTTGATTCAGGGGGAGACGGGCACAGGAAAGGAACTTATCGCTCATGCGATCCATAACCTAAGCCCCCGCAAACAGTCGCTCATGATCAAGGTTAACTGCGCCGCCCTGCCGCCGACCCTTATCGAAAGCGAACTCTTTGGCCGCGAGAAGGGCGCATTTACCGGCGCGCTGTCCAAACAATTAGGCCGTTTTGAGCTTGCGGATGGTTCAACAATATTCCTCGACGAGATAGATAGCCTGCCGCTGGAGCTTCAGGCCAAGTTGCTCCGTGTGCTGGAGTGCGGCGAGTTTGAGAGGTTGGGCAGTTCCCTTACCATGAAGGTGGATGTGCGGATCATTGCGGCGACGAACTGCGATCTTGCCGCAGTGGTCAAAGCGGGAGGGTTTCGGGAAGACCTTTTCTACCGTTTGAACGTCTTTCAGATTATTGTGCCGCCTCTTCGAGACCGCCGTGAGGACATAATGCCGCTTGTGTGGTCATTCGTGCAGGAGTTTAGCGCCAGGATGGGCAAACGGATCGAATCAATTCCCCAGAAAACCGCTGAAGTCCTGCAAGCCTATTCCTGGCCGGGCAACATACGGGAACTTAAAAATGTCACCGAGCGCGCCATGATCATCACCACAGGGGCAGTATTGCATCTTGATGTGCCAAATGTCGTGAGCATAAATACAGGACCTCCCAAGACTCTCGAAGAGATGGAAAGACTCCACATTATCGAGGCTCTTAACGCCACAGGATGGCAGGTAAGCGGCAAGGGCGGCGCCGCAGAGATTTTAGGTATAAATCCAAAGACGCTTGGATCGAGGATGCAAAAATTGGGCATTCAGAGAAAGAGGAAGAACGCCTGACATATTGGATGCCCCCTGATAACGACTTTGTCCCCCGAAGTTCGGGGAACCACCACGCAGTTGCGAGGGGGTTTAACCCCCCGGCGCTTTGCGCCACCCCCCCTTGTCAGGGGGGCTACCCCTCCGGCGCGATGACGCGCCACCTCCCCTTACTAAAGGGAGGGAAAAGGAGGTTTCTTCACCATATCTGTCAAACGTACAAGAACACCCCGATGAGCATTTGGGCGCCAGTCCGAAGAACACCTCGGACAATCTGTAGATGTGCGAGCAAGGTTTAGCAGGCGGGGAAGGAGCGTCGCCGCCTGCCCAGGGAATGTTGATAAGTTTTCGCGCGCAAACGGCGTTTATTACGCCTACGCCGCTCCTTCTTCCATTATCCCGTTCATCAACCCTTTCTTTTTGAGTTTCTCGACCAGCGTTGTCCTGTTCAAACCCAGCAGGGTCGCCGCCTTGTTTTTCACCCACGAACATCTTTCCAAAGCCGCCAGAATCAGCGTGGTTTCATAACGGTCAACGGCTTCTTTCAGGTTTATCCCTTCTCTGGGCAGGATGGGGTCGTGGAAAGACTCGGCGTTGGCGGCGATGGTCGCGTAAGCGGTTTCCGGGTTTCCTCCGCCGATAACGAAACCGGCCGCAAGAGCAACGTTGGAATCGTCTATCGCCGATTCGGGCGTATCCGCCGCCGGAAGAATGGAAACGGGGCTTTCCGGGAGGATGACCCGGGAAAGCCCCGCTCCATTAGCGATTTTGGGCGCACCGTCTTGGGAGATGGGGATGGTGAGGTCGCCGATGCGCCCTGGGCTTGATATGACGCCTGTTTTCGATGAAAGATGGTCCGTAAAAAGACGGCCCTGGCTGGCCAGGTCCTCCGGCTCGCCGACAAGAAGCATGTCGCGGTAAACTTGATCCTCTTTTGTTATCTCCACATCGCGCAGTTTGGGAGGGAGGTCGTCTTTTTCTATCGCCCCCTCGCCTTTTAGCACGACGAGCCGTTCTATCATATGCTCCAATTCGCGCACGTTACCGGGCCATTTGTACGCCCGCAGGCAGGCCATCGCCTCGTTGGTGAAGCCGGTTACGTTCCTGCTTTTGGTTTTGTTGAACTGGCGGATAAAGTGGTTGATGAGCAATAGCGGGTCGTCCCCTCTGGCTCGCAGGGGCGGCAGTTCCACCGGGATAACGTTGAGCCTGTAGTAAAGGTCTTCGCGGAACTTGCCCTCGATTATCGCCTGTTCAAGGTTTTTGTTGGTGGCGGTGATGACGCGCACATCCACATCCATCGTCTTGGCGCCGCCGACCCGTTCGAACTTGCGTTCTTGCAGGATGCGAAGCAGTTTCACCTGCAGGCTTGGGCTCATGTCGCCGATTTCGTCGAGGAATATCGTGCCTTTGTCCGCAAGCTCGAACTTGCCGATTCTCGTGCGTATCGCGCCGGTGAACGAGCCTTTTTCGTGGCCGAAAAGCTCGCTCTCCAGCAGTTCTTCGGGTATGGCCCCGCAGTTGACGACGATCATGGGCTTGTCGGAGCGTGTGGAGTTCTGGTGAATGGCGCGGGCGACCAACTCCTTGCCCGTGCCACTTTCACCAAGAACCAGGACTGTCGAATCGTTATCCAACAGGCGGGAGATGGTCCGAAACACGGACTTCATCGCCTCGCTTTCTCCCACAAACCGGGAGAAATCCGGCCGAACCGAGATTTTGGCAGGCGCTTCCACCAAGGCCTGCTCTTCCACAACCACCGAAACCGTCATTTATATCTCCGCTTCCGAATGAAGCTCAAATCAAGTTACAAAATATATGCGACTGCTCTAAATTTTCTTACCGGCCCTACGTCCCGAATCTTGACGCTAAAAATAGCCTCATGCGTCAATATTCAGTACAATATTGATACCAAAACATTGACGTGTGATGAAAAAGGGGGGCTGATGCCGCATAACGCTTTGTATTCAAAGGAAGAAATAGAGAAACAGGTGGATGTGTTGGCCCGCCGTATCGCAAAAGACGTGGGCCAGTCTCCAACAATTTTGGTTGGACTGCTCAATGGAAGCGTCGTTTTTTTGTCGGACTTAATGCGACGGCTTTACCTTTACGGTGTCGCTCCGGAGGTGGATTTTATGGTCGTCTCCAGCTATAAAGACGGCCACTCTTCCAACGGAACCATTGATATAATCCAGGATATCCGCTCTTCCATCGAAGGGAAAACCGTTATCGTCATCGACGATATCGCGGACACGGGCCTTACCCTCCTCGAGGTTAAAAAAGCGCTGGCGAAACGGAACCCCGCCAAGCTTTTGACGTGTGTGCTGTTAGACAAGCCTTCCCGCCGGAAATTTGACGTAAAACCGGACTACACGGCCTTCACCATAGATAACGTTTTTGTCGTGGGGTACGGGCTGGATTCCGCCTCCCGATTCCGTTATTTGCCGTACATAGCTGTGTTGAGCGAGTAGTAACCGAAACTGGCTTTGCCATCCTTTACGTTCAGCGTTATCTCGCCGTGACGGTCGGTGCGTAGAACCCGCATTCCCCGCTCGTTAAGCCTGTCGAGGACTTTCCTGCTGGGATGTTTGTGGACGTTGTTATGCCCGACGCTTATGATCACAGTCTTCGCCCCCACCGCATCCAGAAACTCGTCAGACGACGATGTGTCCGAACCATGATGGGCGATTTTAATCACATCCGCCTTCAAATCCGCGCCGGATTGCAGGAGCCATTGCTCTGTCTCTTTGCTTACATCCCCCATCATCAACACACGGACAGGCCCAAGATGTATCTTCAACGCCAATGAGCGGTTGTTGTGTTCGTCTGCGTACGGATAGGGCGGCGGCGGCGGGTTGAGCGTTTCCACTGTGGGGCCGTTGGGAAACGTGATCCGGTCTCCGGCCACAAGCGGTTTGTAACTGGCGGCGAATTTTTTTCGCAGGGCGCTCACTGGCGAGCCCTCCTCTACAGGGCCGCCGTTGTCCATAAAAAGCTCCGGAGGGATGCGGTCGGCGAATCCGGCCAACCCGCCGGAATGATCCCTGTCGTCGTGGGTGGCGATCATCGCGGAAAGCGACGCGCGGCCCTCCCTCCACAGTATCGGCGCAAGGATGGCCCTGCCCGGGTCGAACGTGTCGAACCTCGGGCCGCCGTCTATCGCCATCGAGCCTCCGGGCCATAAGACGATAGTTGCGTCGCCCTGTCCCACGTCCGTAAAGCGTATCGTGTATCCGTTATCCATCCGCGCCATCATCGGTTTGTAACTAGCCGCCGCCACGAACGCCAGCGCCGCCACCGCGAAAACGGCGAGTTTTGCGCGTCTGCTCTCGATGAAAAGAGCCGCGCCGACGGCCATGTAATAGAAGGCCACGGCAACTGGCGGGATCGTAGCCATATGACGGTATGAGTAAGGAAGCTGGGCTGTCCATTGAGCGATGAAGCCGACAAGACCCGTAAGCAAGCCGGTTATCTCGCCTGTGTAAGGCGTGCCGGTGAGCGACGCAAACAGGCCTATCGGAACGGCAAGCGACGATACCGGCACGACAACGGCGTTGGATATCATCCCGTAAAGCGGGGTCATGTTGAAGTGATACGCCACGACCGGCGCCGTGCCGATGGTTGCGAAAACAGACATCGCAAGGCCCGACCCCATCACAGGGGCTTGCGCGAATAATCTGTCGCGGTAAGTCGCCGGGCCCCTCTCCCCCGGCTCCAGCGCGAAAAACGGTTTCCACCACTTTTCCATGAACAGCACGATAAAAAGCACGGCCCCGAACGAAAGCTGGAAACCCACGTCGAAAATCGCCCACGGATAGAAAAGGATGATGATGAAAAACGCCAGCGCGAACGCGCCGTAAAAGTCACGCCCACGCCCAGCGATGAATGCGACGAGGTAAACCCCCGCCATTATCGTCGAGCGCATGGCCGGGAACTTGAACCCGGTCAACGCGCCATACAGTACCGCCGCGACCAGCGCAAACACCGCCGCCACGCGCGACGGGACGCCTGCGGAGGCCCATTCCCGGCGCAATGGATAGGCCACGCCGAATATCAGCAGTTTGATGGCGTAATAACAGGCCGCCGCCGCGAACCCGATGTGCAGTCCCGAAACCGAAAGGATATGCGCCACCCCTGCGCGCGAAAAATCGTCTCGCGTCTCCTGTGTCACCAGCCCGTCGTCGCCGATAACGAGCGCATAGTTAAGCGCCGTCACCTCCGGGTCGGCGGATTTCAACCGCTCCCGCATCTTCACCTTCGTGATCTCAAGAGGCAGCCTCCAATTGAAAACGGTGTCGGCCCTGAAGATTCTCGATTTACTTCCCAACGAGAAATCGCCGTTGATCCCCCGGTCGGCGAGGTATGTTTCGTAATCGAACCCGCCTACGTTCCGGTAGCCTCTCGGTTTCTTGAATCTAGCGCTGGTGATTACGACCACGTCACCCGGCAAGAGCGACGGATGTTTGCCGGAGCGTATCGTGAGACGGGCTTGCCCATCGGTTTTCGAACCGTCAATGGACAGGGCGTTGACGAGATAGCGAGTGGACGATCCGCGTTCCGTCTCCCTGGAAACGATTTCCAAAAAAGCCGTGATCCGTTTGGGTGGCGTAAGACGCGAAAGATGGTTTGCTGGAAACTCCTGCCCGTCGCCTGCGCCGGAGAGAAGAAATCCGCCGATTAGAGCGATGGCGAACGCGGTTTTAAGGGGTTTTACGGAGTTGAAAAAAACGACAGCCAGGCCGATGAAAGCAGAGGCGAGTAGAAACGGGTCGGCGTTTGCGCCCCTGCCCAAAGCCACACCGCCAGCAAAGAAGAACGTGAACCACAACGCCGGCGGCGGACTGCTGGAGAACCGTTTTTCCATGGCGGCGTGAACCCTTATTTATGCGCGGCGGTCAACGGGCCGGGGTGGTTTAGAAGATTGTTTGCGTCCATTTCGCCCCGGCGCGGTTCACATTATAACCGCAACTCCGAACGCCTAACGCTATCGGCCATATCAATAATATCGCTTCAACCATTGTCATCCTTAGCGAAGCGAAGGATCAAAGTAGAACAAATTGTTCTTTTGAGATAGATTCTTCGCTGGCGCTCAGAATGACAAGTACGTAGCTGTCATCCTGAAGGAGTTCCTTCTTCGCTTACGCTCATCAGGTCAAGCTCTCGACTGAAGGATCAAAGTATAATTGAATATCCTTTTAGATAGATTCTTCGAAGAGGTTGTCCTTAACTCTGCGAAGGACTCAGGATGACAACGAGCGCGTCGCGCCTTGCGCCGTGGCTTCCGCTGAACTATCATCTGGTAATTATCAATGGAGGTCCTTCGATAATGGATATCCAAAAGCTGGTTTCCTCCATATTCCCGGCGGAAACGCAAATTCCTCCCTCTGCGAAAATTGACCGTCCGGTCATCCAGACGCAATTCCTGATAAACGGCCAGATACGCCATTGGAACGGCTCGCAAAACGAGGTCTTGTCGCCCATATTTCTGCAAACTCCCGAAGGCGCAAAACAGTTTGTTTTGGGAAGCTTCCCAATGCTGTCGCAAAAAGAGGCGATGGAGGCGCTCGATTCGGCCTGCGCCGCGTATGACAACGGACAGGGGCAATGGCCCACGATGTCTGTGCGGGAGCGCATCGGCAGGATGGAAACATTCGCAAGGTTGATGAAAGCTAAACGCGACGAGGTTGTAAAACTCCTGATGTGGGAGATAGGCAAGTCGCTGGACGATTCGAGGAAAGAATTCGACCGCACCGTCGGATACATAATCGCCACTGTGGAGGCGTTGAAAGAGCTCGACCGCGCATCCTCGAAATTCGTCATCGAAAGCGGCGTCATGGCGCAGATACGCCGCGCCCCGCTTGGGGTCGTGTTGTGCATGGGGCCGTACAATTATCCGCTCAACGAGACTTTCACGACGCTCATCCCCGCGTTGATTATGGGAAACTGCGTCGTTTTTAAACCGGCCAAATATGGAGTGCTTCTGCTGGGCCCACTGCTTGAGGCTTTCGCCGAGGCGTTCCCGCCGGGGGTCGTGAACACGGTCTATGGAAGCGGGGAGGAGATCATTACCCCGATAATGAAATCCGGCAAGGTGGACTGCCTCGCATTCATTGGGTCGAGCAGGGTTGCGGATATACTAAAGGCTCAACACCCGCGCCCACACAGGCTCCGGAGCGTTTTGGGTCTTGGAGCGAAGAACGCCGGGATCATACTGCCTGACGCGGATATCGAACAGACTGTCACTGAATGCGTTATTGGGAGCCTGTCGTTCAACGGGCAGAGATGCACGGCGCTCAAAATGCTGTTCGTCCACGATAGCATTGCGGACGAGTTCACGCGCAAGTTCTCCAACGCGGTCGAAAATTTGAAATTCGGGATGCCGTGGGAGCCGGGGGTCAACATCACTCCGCTACCCGTTCCGGGCAAACCGGAAGACCTTCGCAAATGGACTGACGAGGCCATCGCAGGCGGCGCGAAGATTTTAAACGAGGGCGGCGGGACGGTGAACGAAACTTATTTCCATCCGGCGGTAGTTTTTCCTGTGAAGGCCGGAATGGTTTTGTATGTGAAGGAGCAGTTTGGCCCGGTCGTTCCAATCGCTCAATATTCGGACATCGCCGAGCCTGCCAGATGGGTGGCGCAATCCCCCTACGGACAGCAGGTCAGCGTGTTTGGAAAAGACCCGTCGCAAATCGCAAAGCTGATAGACCCTCTGGTCAACCAGGTTTGCCGGGTCAACATAAACAGCCAGTGCCAGCGCGGCCCGGACACGTTCCCGTTCGCCGGACGCAAGGATTCCGCAGAGGGGACGTTGTCCGTGTCGGACGCGTTGAGGGTCTTCTCCATCCGCACGCTTGTGGCGGGAAAGAAGAACGAAATGAACACGGAGATTTTCACGGCGATCATGCAGGATCGAAGCTCCAATTTCCTTTCAACCGATTTCATATTGTAACTATGGGAGCGATAGAGGCGTTCGCGGTTGTCACGGGCCTTGCGTGCGTGATCCTCACCGTGCGGCAGAACATCTGGTGCTGGCCCATCGGGATAATCAGCGTCATCCTCTACATCGCGGTGTTTTACGACGCCCGGCTCTATTCGGACATGGGCCTGCAGGTTATTTACATTTTCATGCAGATATATGGGTGGCGCAACTGGCTCCACGGAGGCGTGGACAACGGCGAACTGACCGTCTCGCGCCTCACCCCTTTGTCCGCAGGGGTATGGATAGCCGTCGCGGTTATGGGCAGTTATTCGCTTGGATACGGCATGAGTTCATATACGAACGCCGACCTGCCGTATGTGGATTCAACCGCGACCACGATGAGCCTTGTGGCGCAATGGCTGATGTCCAGAAAGGTTCTGGAAAGCTGGCTTATCTGGATAACGGTGGATGTGATCAGCGTGGCGATGTATCTCGTCAAGAACCTGTACATGACGACGGCGTTATACGCGGTGTTTCTGGCGTTGGCGGCGTCGGGATTTTTAGCATGGAGAAATTCGTTATTAAAACCGGAACGGGGATGATCCTCGGCAAATTCATGCCGCCTCATCTGGGTCATCAATACCTGGTGGACTTTGCGCGCAACTACGTTGACGGCCTGACGGTAATCGTCGGCACGCTCGCGTCGGAGCCTATCCCCGGCGAACTGCGCCATCGGTGGATGCGCGAGATGTTCCCGGACGTGAACGTATATCACCTGACGGACGATAATCCGCAATACCCGCATGAACACCCCGACTTCTGGCGGATATGGCATGACAGCATCCGCAAGGCGATTCCCGTGGGGCCTGATTACGTTTTCGCGTCGGAGGATTACGGCTGGAAACTTGCGGAGGTACTGGGGGCGAAGTATGTGCCGGTGGATCATCTGCGGGAGCTTGTTCCGGTTTCAGGCTCGGACATACGCGAAGACCCGATGAACAACTGGCGATACATCCCCACATGCGTCCGCCCCTATTTCGCGCGAAGGGTTTGCATATTCGGCCCCGAATCAACCGGCAAAAGCATTTTGGCCAAACGGCTGGCGGAGCGTTTCGACACCGTTTACGCCGCAGAATACGCGCGCGGAATGCTGGCGCTTCAGGACGACAAAGTCTTTTACGATGACATCCCACGCATCGCCAGAGGCCAGATGGCTTCCGAAGACTCGATGGTCAAACAGGCCAACCGCGTCATTTTCCTGGACACTGACCTGATAACCACGACAATCTGGAGCGACGTTTTATTCGGCGACTGCCCGCAATGGATAAAAGACGAAGCGGAGCGGAGGCGGTACGACCTTTACCTGTTGATGGACGTGGACACGCCGTGGGTTGACGATCCGCAAAGGTTCGCGCCGGACAACCGGGAGGAATTCCTGGGACGGTTCGAACGGGAGCTTGCGTCGCGTGGAAGGCCGTACGTCAAAATCAGCGGGTCGTGGGATGAAAGGCTAGAGAGGGCTGAGATCGCGGTAGATGCGTTATTGGAGAGGCCAAGGATTAGCGAGTCTCATCCAACTCGCATCTGAACGGAGCAATCTTCTTACCTTCCAGCGAGTCGTCTTCCACCACTTTTATTTTTTGTCCATCGCCGAACAACGACAGGACGCTTTCTTCTATCCCATCCGTATCCGTCGGGACGCCGGGAATCGGGCGGATGGCGATTTCCAACGACCCGTCCGCAAGCTGGACAAACTGGCTCTGCGCGAACACGTGCTTCCGCAACGCCAATCCCACATCTGCCTGGCCGACGACAGTTCCGTCCATCGCGCGGAACGAGACCACCCCTCGCCCCTCGAAATCAACTATGCGCGGCGCGGTGTCGGCGGAGCCCATCGGCGGCGGGACGATGCGCCCGTAATCTCCCGTGCGGTACCTCAGCAGAGGCAGGTACGGGTTGCGCCCGCCGGTGATTGTCAACTCGCCCATTTCGCCTTGCGCGACGGGGAAACCCGATTCGTCCAGCGCCTCCACATAAACGTCGTTCGGCAGTACGCTCATGCCGAATCCGTCCGGCGCAGAATACGCCAGCGGGCCTGTTTCCGTAGTGGAGTATGTGTCTATGACGGGGCAACGATATCGTTTCTCCAGTTCATCCTTCAACGCCGTTCCAAGCTTCATCGCGCAGGAAACCATCGCCAAAGGCTTCGCCTCGATACCCCATTTGATCATCCTCGCGTAACCGACAGGATCGCCCGTGAAAAACGCGGGAGCCATTTCGGATATGAATCGGCGGGCGTTTTCAATGCTCGTCCATTCCCGTGGAGAGAGGTTTATTTTTACGAACCCAGCCTGATTCCAGACTGAAAAAACGTTGGCGAACACGACGGTCTTCACCCTTGCGCCGATGTCCACGCAGGCCACGGAATCCGCGCCGAATTTCGGGAAGACCCCATATCGCGACAACACAAATTCCATCATCGCAAGATGGCATCCCATCGAACGTGGATGTTGCGGAACAACCATTGCGTGACCTGTGGAGCCGGACGTGTCGTAAACAATGAGGCGGGAAATATCCGCGTCAACGGGCAAAATGTCTTGCGGCCTCAGCGCGACATCCTCGCGGGTCATTGGGGAAATGCCCGCCCATTCGCGGGCGATGTCTATCCCCTCCGGCAGACGGTCGCGAAACGCTCTGGATTTTGCCCGCATTTTCGCAACCCACTCGATGATGGATGCTGGCGGCGAAACAGAAAACACCGGGCGTTCGCCAAACAGGAGTCTGCGGTAATCGCGTATAAACGGCAGGTCGTCGACAGTTACACGGTCGCCCACTTCGTAGTTCCATTTGGGCGCGTTGGGGTTATCCAGGATTTTTCTCAGCAGGCGGTATCCATCCGCCGTGATAAGCGGGTTGCGCTCAAGCCTTTGCTGGGGGATCGCACGGCCGGGGATGATGGATTCGTCTACCATAATCACCACTCCCTTCCGGCTTTGGCCGCAGATTCCGCCGCCTCTTTTGCCGCCATCGCCTCGCGCAGTTTACGGGCGCGTTCTTCTTCCTTTGCCGTCTCTTTCGCTAGCTTGTCCCTCGCAACGCTATCCAACGCCCCCAGCCTATCCTCGGCGTGTTCTTTGGTTTCCCCTTCGGGCAAAAGCCGAAGGGCTTTCAGGCACATCCGCGCAAGCTCCTCGCGCCGGTCTGGGTCGGAGACGAAAAGCTCCGCGGAAACGAGTTTGGAAACCGCCGCCAATTCGTTATTCAGCCAGTTGAACGCAGGGGTGGCGAATCGTTTTTCTTCCACGAAAAATTCGTCCCCAAGAAGCCATGCGGCGACCATGACGGTTTGCAGTAAATTCCTGCTGTCGGCGGAAGAGCGTTTGAACGCAAGCGCGTCGGTTCCACGAGGAGGCGCGCCACCGAGGTCAACGATTAAATCGTTCACCACCGCCGGGACATGGACGATACCCCTTCCGGCGATCACAGGTTCCCGGAAAAAATCGGCGGGACATTCTGTGAGCCGCCGCGTCAGCCTGTCTATCGAGGGGCCATTGGTGTGTTTCATTTCGCCGCCGGTTTGTCGTATTTGAGTTTTGCGAACTGTCTTGCAAACCGCACCATCTCCTCTTCGTTGGAGACCAGGCTTACGTTCCAGCCGATATTTTGCAGTTGCTCGATCTGTTTGTCCGTTCCGTAAGGCGATGGGACGTTGAGCAGGCATGTCCCTCCGCCGCCTGCTTTCGCCAACGCCTCGGTCATTATCTCCCATCCGTTTTTGGTTTCGTTGAGCATGTAGAAAATGTCGTTGTCGGTCACGATGAGGATATGAACCGGACGCTTTGGTTTTGCGCCGTCAATGAATGTGTCTTTCAAACGCAGGACGCCAAAGGAATAACCTGTGCCCAGATAACTGGTCAGAAGTTTCATGATTTCTCTCTCGCTTTTGACGAATCCGTCCGTGCTGGTGTATTTCCCCGGCTCACCGGAGAGTGTGGCTTTCACGCGGGCCTTCGCTCGGAGCGCGGATAGCGCGACGATGGTTCCGGCGAGGATTGGATACGACAATCCGTATTTTGGATTGCGCATCGAGCCGGAGCAGTCTATGCCCAGGTATAGGTCGAGCGGCTGTTTTTGCGGGTCGCCGCCTTCGGTTTCCCCGTAGGTTCTTTGCACGGTTGTCACACCCGGTATGATTACGGGGCTGTGCGTCGAAGATTCCACCCAGTCAAGTTCGCTTATCGGGTCGCCAACCTCCCAAAGGTCGAGGCCTTCAGGAAGCGGTTCGGCGGCCTGCTTATTAATTTTTTCTGGAAAGCGTATCAGGTGCGGGCGGGCAAGCTCTTTATAGTAGTTTATAACAAGGTCGTCTTCCGACACCTTCACGCCGAGGCTCTTCATCAGCTCCGTGTATTTCACCGGATCGCGATACTGGTTTTTCCTGCCGCCGACTGTCTCTTCGCCGCCTGCTTTGGGTGATGATTTAGCCGAACTGTCTTTCGCCTCGTCGCCATCTTCATCGCCATCCATCCCTCCAATGCCGGTAAGCGCACTGTCTTTGGAGGGATGTGTCGCGCCTTCCTGTTCCTGCGCTTCAGCCGTTGCAAGGCCGTCGGGAATGGAGTCTCCGGCCCCTGCGTTTTTCGTGTCCATTATTGGAGACAACGCCGCCATATCGTTTTTCGACAGAGCCCTGTCCAGATACGGGGCTATCAAAACGGCGAACCGTCCCGCGCCATCGAGCCAGTCTCTGGAATAGACGCGGATGATTTTGGCCGCCAGTATCGCGTCGAAAACGGTTTTTTGAGATGTGTCACCTTTGTTGAGAGTCCTCGGAGGAAGGTTCCAGAGCGTCTCGTATATGAGCATGTACAACGACCAGAGTTTGTCGGGCGACTCCACGTTGAGCGCCGAATAAACCGCGCTCATGTCCAGCCCTTCGCCGCGCTGGAGCCGGTCGTTTATAAGCAGGTCTGTGTAGAGGTTAGAGACGAGAGGCGCGTGATTTTCCATCGAAGGCAGGCCGGCTGTGATACGCGCCAGAAGACGGGCGTTGTCGCGCAGGTCGGCGGGGGCGTAAACATGGTGGCCGATTTCATGCGCCAGAATCTCTGTGGCGAATTCTTCCAGCCCTTTCTCCCGAATCTGGCGAAGGCTTATAACTACAGTGTGGTCCGTCAGGCGAATCATGGCAAAAGAGCCGGACAACCCCTCTTTTTTTTCGTCGGCCTCCTTGAAAACCCATCTAGGTTCGTGAAGCTTCGTAAACTTACTCCACGCGCCAAGCGCGGTCTCCCAACGGTCTCTCCACGTCTCCAGCAACTTGTCGTCGTCCGTCTTTTCGCGTTCCTTGCGCCCGGACATTTTAAACAGCCGCCACAAGATAAATGTAATGGCTCTGCGGAAGCGAAACGGCCAGCGTCCATTGCGTCGAGGCGTAGCTGGCCCAGTCCGCAAGCGGCGGGAAAGATGCGGTCGCCTCATCCTTCAAGGCCACTCCGGCCTTGTCTATCTGGAAATCCTTGCGGTTCTCCGGTTTTCCCTCCGGCAAATCGCCGCCATATCGCTTGAACGATGACCCGTAACAATCCGCGAACAGAACCCAGCATGATTCAGCGTCAAACGCATACAGCCTTCCGTCCACGGCGATAACTTCTGGTGGCGTTATGAACGGCCCGCCAAACCCCCTGAACCCTCCAACCCTCCGCGACATCGAAAGGCCCCGCTTTTTTTCCGGCTCGGAAGGGTTCCACCAGGGGTCGCGCAGGGCCTTCATAAGTCCGCTTCGCGTCATCTCCGAGTCCACGGCGAGAAGACCGAACGCAAGGTTGTCCGGCATCGTCTCAAGCGCGGAAATCGCGCTTTCGCGGTAATGCGCCATGCCAAGCCGCCACGCCAGAATCACGCCCGCCTTCAGGAAAACGTCCCAATCCCCAAGATGCGGCGCAGACCTGCCCATCGCGTCAATCCATGCGCGATATCTGCCTCCGGCGTCCTGCGCCACGTTGTAAACGGCGTTCGACACTCCGCTTGCGATAAGGCGCGGGTTGTCCGAAAGCAATTGCGCGATTTTGGGAAACAGCGTTTCCCAGGCCTCGGCGATTTCCGGATACCGCGTTGCGGGGCCGAGCATCTCTTTTGACATCAGCTCCAGCGACACGCCGTACAACTCATCTGCGACAGCGTTCACTCGCTCCGGGCGGATGCGGCTTAAAACCTCAACGGCAGGAGCGACAGTGTCGCGCAGGTGATTTGCGAAATACTCCCCGTCCAGCGCCGGGTAGAGCGCCTTTGCGGAGGCGAACCGCGCATTGAACTTCTCCCGTCCAATCTCCAGCGCAGTGGCCAGAGCGCCGGGTTTCATTGCTTCCATTTAAGCCAGGCGAGATAGTTAGTGTAACGCTGGTGAAGGTATTTGACTTTTAAAATGTCGTCGAACATGTGCCCGTAAAGCTTGCGACCTTTGCTCCACTGCCGCAGGAGCCGCTCCATGCGAACAAGCCTGTCTCGCGTTTCGTTTTCGCTTAAACCCTCAAGCCCCTTTTCGAACTCCTTCTCGAAATCCGCCACGGGGTTTTCCTTGTCGAGGTTGAGCCGCTCGTATTCCTTGCAGGAGGCGTCGAAAAGCCGTCTTATCCAGCTTATCCTGTCGGAGCGCAACGCGGTGTTTCCCTTTTGCTCGAAAAACGGCGAGTCCTGATTGATGCTCAGCTTGTCGTGTAGGACGAAAGGTATTATCTGGCGGATGTCCTCGAAAGAGACCTCCCGCGCCCCACGAAAATAGGCCATCGCTTTCACGAAAACCAGACAGGTCATCAATGCTCTCACCGACAGTCCGTTATTGGTCTGGCTTCCAAGATCGGCGATTTGATCCTTCCCTGTCTGCTCTCCTGCGAAAATCTGAAAATCCATCCCGGCAAGTTTGACTGTGTCCTTTGTCATGTATTCGAGCTGTATCGCGCCGGATTCGAAAAACTCGAAATGGCTCGCGAAAAACTCTATCCTCCGCAGAAGTTCGTCCGGCAGGGCCACGCCTACTATCTCCTTTTCAGCCGCGTCCAGTTCGGCGGCTGTGAAGATTATCTGCGGCGGGACGTTTTCTTCCGGCTGTATCCCTCCTTCTATCCTCATCAACAGCTCTTTGAGGAAACGTGTGTTGAAATGAAGCGCCTTGACGACAACGTCTATGCGGTCGCGCAGGGCCTCGATCACCTGATATGTGCCGCCGCCCGCGTCGTCGTTTGCGGTGAGGTACCAGGCAGACTCCGGGCATTCGTATATCTGGTCGTAAAGCTCGGCGTAGTTGTCCCCCATCACGGTGAGCAGGGCCGATTGCGTGCGGGTGGGTATCCGGTTGTACTCGTCAATTATCTTGATCCGCATCCCCAGCCACTTGCGCCACGCTATCTTCACATCCTCCATGCTTTGCGCGGAAACAAGTGTGGAGGGGAGCGGGTTGCCGAGCAGATCGGCGATGGTCATCTGCGGCTGGCCGTGCTGGATGCCCCTCCTGATTTCGGACAGCGAATAACCCGACAGCACCCCCATCAGAATCGCGATGGCGGTTTTGCCGCGTCCCGGCCCGCCCACAAGCAGGCACCGCCGCCGCACGGCAAGGTTTAAAAGAGGCAGTAGCACATAGCTCGAATAGCTTTGGTCGGACGGGAGCGTTATCTGCGCCTTGCTGTCGCCCATGGAAAAATTCTGCGCCGGAGCGGTGTTGTACTCGATGTCATAATAGGGGCTGATTATCGCGTGGTTGGCTATCCAGAAATAGGCCTGCCGCAGTTTCTCGTCCAACTGCGGCTTTTCAGCGGTCTCCACGCGCTCGCCGGTGTCGGCGGGGCCTTTGTATAGATCGGCCACGTCGAAGCGTTTCGCGCCGCCTCCCGATTTTGGCCTGGTGGGCGATTCGGATACTTTCTTGAAATTGTCCAGAAAACCCATATCAATTTCTCCCGGAGGATTTTACCTTTGATAACCGGCCCGTATTTTTTCGCCGAGCAGTGAGGCTGTGTACAAGGCCCACTTTTTCTGCATGGCGTCCGACTCGTCGAACGAAAGCGTGTGGACGGCGTACCGCATGGCCCCCACGCTCCATTGTAGCGGATCGGAGTTGTCGCGGATGAGCGATGGGTAGAACGACCGCAGTTTACGCAACGTCTGGAAACTTCGATGGATTGATGGGCTGGATATCGCAAGCTTGGGTAATGGCGCCGCAAGGTCGGTGACGGACGCCAGAGCGTCGGAGACTTGCAGGGCTTCGTCGAAATCAGCGTCCGATTTTATCTGCGTGTAGATATAAAGCAGATCGTTTTCCAGCTTTATGAGGTCTTTAAGGACATGCCCACGGTGGGTGTGGAAGAAATCAATAAGCCAGACGTTGCCGTTTGCGTCTATGACGATGTTGGCTCCGTTCAAATCCCCGTGCACATATGAATGATATGCGTAGTCGGGCCTTCGATTGGAGAGCGACGGCATGGACGATTCGTAAAACAGGCAGAGGTTGGGAAAGCTTCTGGCGTTCGGAAACCGGAGCGTCTCCCCATCGGCAGGCGCGCCGATAAGCGCCTCCACCCGCTTGCGGACGCTGACGGCGCGGTCGGGAGAGAACTGGTAGTAATCGAGAAGATCGCATTTTTCCAGCGTTCCCGCTGAATAAAGCCTCCCCAACTGCTCAACGAAAACCGTCTCCAGTATCTTCTCCGTTTGCGCGGAATCCATCCCTCCGCAATACAGTTTTTTGAAAGTTGTTGAATGGTCTTTGCCCATCGTGGCGTATCTGTATTTTATTGCGCCGCGCTCTCTCATGTCGGCGAAATCCGCCACTCGCGGCGCGCTGTTCCCAAGCACTGGCTCTATACGCTCAAACGCCGTCCGCTCCTGCCCTATCGCGTCCCTCGGGCCGATCTTCACCACATGCGGCGCCTGCTCATGGCCGAGAATATCCACGCTCCGGGCCGATAACGCCGCGCTACCGGAAAAGCCGCCGGTTAAAGGTTCGATTGCGACTTTCCGGCAGTCGCGGAACAGATGGCGTATCAATCCGAGGTCGGCCTCCGATCCGTCGTCTAATCCCTCGATTTCCGGCCTGTCGGACGCGTGTTTGAGCGACGGCGCGGATAGCGCCTCCCCGCCGAGGAACTCGATGAACTTACCAACGGAAGGATAGACTTCGACGCCCAACAACTTTGCCATCTGATCGAGCGCCAGAAAGTGCATCGCCGTCGAAGAGCTTGCCGTCAACGCGGAACAGACCGCGATGCGGAACGACGGATAACGCGAGCCGAGTTCGTACGCCAGAAACGTCACTTTCGCTTCCGTCCAGACGCCCATGACGCCGACTTTGACGGGCAGACCCTCAAACGACGAGAGCATTCCCGCCAGAGCGGTTCCGTGAAAATCGTTGAGGGTGGGGGAGTCAACTACGACAGTTTTCCTCCCGGCGCCATCAGGCGCGGCAAAGGCGAATTCGGCTCCTTCTGTTCCCGCCACGCAATGCGCCCCGAAATGGGCGAAGTGGCCTGCCTGCGCCGGGTCGCCGGGGTTGTGCCAGTCGCGTATGTGAATTATCGAAAGCCTCTCTTCCGGTTGGGCGACGGCCCATCGCATGACGCTGGCTACGGGACCTTCCGCTGGGTTTTCACCCATCAGGCGTTTTGTTTCCTCGTACCCGATGTGAAGCTTATTGGGGAGCCGGTCGAGCTTGCCGATCGGTTTTACAAAATCGTTCTGCAGGCATTGGGTTATCAGTATTGACTGCGCCATTGTCCCTCTGAGCGATTAGTTTAAATTGGAGTTCCCCCGCATATAGGTGATTTTATCTTATTTTAACCGGCGCAAACATCATGATGGCGACGGCGCGGCGATGAGGCGTTGTAAGAAATACCGGCGTGTATTATATTGTTTTATGCTTCGAAGTTCATTATTGTCGCGGAAGCGCAGGCGTTTCATGGCTGATAGTTCGCAGGAAGTTATAACCTCGAAGAACTCCCCAATGCCGGGCGGCCTGCGGGCGTTGCGCCTTTTAATCCGCTTTACGCTTGCCATGATCATCATGGCGGGAGCCGTTTTTCACGCAGGGTGCGCCAAAGATAAACCGGTGACGTTGAGGATCGGAACAAACGTCTGGCCGGGATACGAGCCGTTGTATCTGGCCCGGAGCCTCGGTTTCTACGAAAACGCCGGCATAAAACTGGTGGAATATCCTTCGACATCCTCCGTGATCAGGGCTTACAAAAACAACGTCATCGAGGTGGCGGCGGTGACGATGGACGAGGCTCTCCTGCTTGCCGAAGACGATCGCGCGGGCCATGTGATACTGATAGCGGATTTTTCAAACGGAGCCGACGCGGTCATCGCCAAGCCGGGGATAGATTCCATAAGCGCCCTAAAGGGTAAACGCGTGGGGGTGGAGACGACGGCTCTGGGCGCGTATATGCTGTCGCGTTCGCTGGAGTCGGCCGGGCTTTCGCCAAAGGATGTGAGTGTCGACCCGATCGAGATCAATAAACATGAAAATGCGTTCAAGGACGGTTTGGTGGACGCGGTGGTCACATTCGACCCGGTTCGGGAAAAGCTCGTCGCCGCCGGTGGGAAATCGCTGTTCGACAGCTCGCAAATGCCTGGGGAAATAGTGGACGTCCTCTACATAAGCAGGGATGTTCTGGATAAAAACGGGGAAGCCGTAAACGCTTTGGTTAGGGGATGGTTCCGCGCCCTGGATTATCTTCAGAAAAATCCTGCGGACGCCGCCCGCAGAGTGGCTTCAAGGGAAAAGATGGAACCGGACGAATATCTCAATACGTTAAAGGGTATCCGGTTTCCCGGCATAAAGGAGAACCTGGCCCTCCTGTCCGGCTCCGACCCCGCGTTTCTTCGGGGAGCCAAGACTCTGGCCAAAGTGATGAAAGAGAAAAACCTCCTGAGGGCGGACATTGATCCGGCCAGGCTTGTCAATCAGTCCGTCGTCAGCAGGGCGTCCCAATGAAGGCGCTCTACCTTCCGATGCGGTACATGATCCCGCTGGCGTTTTTCATAATGATCGGCGGAGCCGGTTTTCTGCAATTTCTCGACAACCTGGCCAGGTCCTCCGCCGAGGTC
>JADGAO010000320.1 GCA_015231995.1 Nitrospinota bacterium
AAATGACCATGAGCCTTTTTCGGATATCGAATTTTGAAGCCACCTCTTTGGGCATTCCCAGCTTCTCGGCCATCCACGAAACCACCGGTTCGCCAACCCGAGACTTCGCGTCCGCAGGAAGCGAGTCTGAGCGCATCTGAAAGGTCGTTTCCTCCGCCTCCAACGTCACAAGCTCCGCAAACTTGCTCCTGAAAAACTCCTTGCCAGCATTCGCAAGCCCCGCGAATTTGGCGTAGCTTCCTTCGCTTATCTGAAGCCCCACCCTTTGCTCCGGCCTAGTGTTGCGCACGGTGGCGGGGACGCCCATCAATCGTTCCGCCTGTCCGTTGTTGAAAATAAGAAGTATGGGTAGCGGTTGAATGCCCATTTTGTCGCTGACTTTCAGCTCTTCAAGCAGGTCGGCAAGCTCCTTTATCTCCTCTTCCGACATTTGCGAGATTATCTCCACCTGCACTCCTCCGCCGTTTTCGGAGACGTCGCGCAGGGCCACTTCTATGACGTGAGGTTGCGGCCCATCGAGCTTCTTTAACAACTCCCGCACCGCGTCGCTATGAAGCTTGTGTATCAGGGCCATGAACCCTTTCATGCCAAGGGCCGTGGCCACTCTGCGCGGGCTTTTTCGTTTTTCGTTCATGACGGACGTAACTGTGGATACTCCAAAGCCTGATAAAGATAATGATGGCTTGTATCAGCGTCACCGGATATGCCCCTATGCTGATCCGGTGGCGGTGTTTTTGATTGATTGCCGATAAAATCGGCAACAAAAAAAACGCCATTCGCTTTTATTATACAACAATGCTCATGCGGCGCCAGCTCTTCCATGGCGAATACTCGAATATATGGATAATCGCATAAAAACTATTCAAAGTTAAATCCATCGAGCGGTGAAGCGGCGACAATCCTGTCGGTGCGAACTCAACTTTGCCCCCTTAACAAGGAGAGCTTTGCATAATCCATCACGTCCGCAACATTGTCATTCTGAGCGAAGCGAAGAATCTATCCAATAGGATATTCTTTTTAACTTGATCCTTCAGTCGAGCACTCCTTCAGGATGACAACTTTGGTCCTTCGGTCGAGAGCTTGTCCTGATGAGCGTAAGCGAAGAAAGAACTCCCTCAGCAACGGTCGCAAAGCTCTTCTTAATAACTATGGGTAAGTCGAAGACCGCCTGTGCTGGTATACTTGTTGATATGACTTCCGATCTTTTCGGCGATGAATCCGCCGCCATAAAAAACGATGGCCCGCCTAAACCGCTGGCGGAAAGGATGCGTCCATCGTCCCTCGGCCAGTTCGTCGGGCAGGAAGATATTTTGGGGCCTGGCAAACCCCTGCGCGCTCTTATCGAGAGCGCGTCCATCCCCTCCATGATCTTCTGGGGTCCGCCCGGCTCCGGCAAGACATCGCTGGCGAGGATTGTGGCTGGCGCCAAAAACATGCGGTTCATCGAAATATCCGCAGTTGGCGCAGGGGTGGCGGATCTGCGCGAGGCCGTCGCCACAGCCGCCAAAGAATGGGACCGCAGAAAACGCGGCACTATCCTCTTTATTGACGAGGTTCATCGTTTCAACAAGGCCCAGCAGGACGCGATACTTCCCCATGTCGAGGCCGGGCAGATCATCGTCATAGGCTCCACTACGGAGAACCCGGCATTCGAGGTGATACCGGCGTTAAGGTCTCGTCTGCGGGTTTTCCGGCTTGGCGGGCTTTCTTTCGATGAGATATTGACGATCCTTAAACGCGCTCTGGCGGATATGGAGCGCGGACTGAAGAGGGACGGCGCGAAGATAGACGATTCCGCGCTCGAACGCATGGCGCAAGTCTCCGGCGGCGACGCGAGGGTGGCTCTCAATCTGCTGGAGGCCTCTGCGATGGCCTCGGAGACTGTTGACGTTAAACTCGTTGACGAGTTGTCGCGTGATTCCGCCATACTATACGACAAGATGGGGCAGGAGCATTTCGACCACGCTTCCGCGTTCCAGAAATCCCTGCGCGGCTCCGACCCGGACGCGGCCATATACTGGCTGGCAAAAATGATCGCTGGCGGCGAGGATCCACGTTTTATCGCGCGCCGTCTCATCGTCACCGCGTCGGAGGACGTGGGGCTTGCGGACCCGGTTGCGCTGATGGTGGCTATCGCATCGGCGGAGGCCGTGGACAGGATCGGCCTCCCGGAGGCTCGAATACCTCTGGCCCACGCGGTCATCCATATAGCAACGGCTCCCAAAAGCAATTCGGCCATCGTAGCGATAGACAAAGCCCTCGCCGATATCAAACGGGATGGCAAAAGTTTGCCAGCGCCGGATCATCTTAAAGACACTCATTACAAAGCCGCGAAGGGGTTCGGGTTTGGCGGGGGGTACAAATATCCGCACGATTTCCCGGATCATTTCGTCAAACAGAATTATTTGCCCGACGGCTTGGAAGGCGTGGAGTACTACAAGCCTTCGGATCAGGGCAGGGAAGGGCCGATCGCAGAACGGATGAAAAAGCTGAAATCGTAACGACCTCCAGCCTATGAGCGTGGAGCCCGTGGCAGTTCCACGAAAAAAACGCTTCCGCCATCCGGTCCCGGCTCCGCCCATATCCTGCCCCCATGCGCCCGGACGATCTCTGCGCACAGCGAAAGTCCAAGCCCTGCGCCACGCTCCCCTGCGGTGCCGGTTTTCACCGGTTTCCCATCCGGCTTGAAAATGGCTTCCGCATCATCCTGGGAAATCCCTACCCCGCGATCCCGGACAGCCAGCGCAAGCTCGTCCGATGCGGCCAAATACACCTCCACCGCGCCGCCTCTGTGGCTGAACTTGACGGCGTTGGAGACAAGG
>JADGAO010000321.1 GCA_015231995.1 Nitrospinota bacterium
CGTCTCTGTGAGCGTCGAACCAGGCCTTGTTGTTGTTAGCCTCCAGCCCCTTGAAAAACGCGATGGCTTCCTTTGGCAAATGGAAGGGCGTCTCTTTCAATTTTCGCGCGGTCGCAGACATATTTTCCATCCCCCCATAAAAAAGAGATATTTGCATAACGCTCTTGTCGCTGTTCGAGGTGTTCAGCGCCGGTGGACGGCGGGGTGAAGAACACCCCGCCAAGCGTCAATTAGATGCCTACGCAAAGCCCCCATAAAAAAAGGCGGAGCGCAATCATGCGCCCCGCCTTCTCACAGCTTCGTTATTCGTCCAGTTTAAGAGAGTCTTTCGTCTTCTTCCTGCGTTTGTCTTCCTTGGCCTGGTATTCCTTCTCGCAGGAATCTTTGTCAACCATTACGCAACTGAGATAATCGGTTATCTCCACGATGGCGGCGCGGATGGCCTTGCCGGCGGGGGTTTTTTCTTTCCCGCCAAGAGCGCCGGAGAAACCGCCCTTGGAAAGGCCCAGGTCGAGGCCGAAGCCGCCCGCTTTGCCCTCGATTGTGCGGGAGAATTCCACCTCGCCGGTCGTCGTGTCCACCACGCGAAGGTCAACGGCCATATATGCGTCGTCCTTGGACGCGCCGATAGATACGCCGCCAAGGGAGAATCCGCCGCCGCGCTCGGAGACGTTTTCCTCATACGAAGTGACCGTGGCCATCACCAGATAATCCGCGCCGGTGATCTTGCCAATCTTCGCGGCCTTTTTCCCGATACGCCCCGACGCGCCCAGGTCCTGTTCCTTTATTACGGAGTCGAGCTTCTTTCTTTCGACCACCTTGAACTTACCTGTGGACGAAAGCTCGTTGGAGAGCATCCCCGCCAGGTCGTGCCCCACTCCGCCGTGCCACCATCCGGCGCTGGTCTCGTTTTTAAAATCGTCAACGCCTATTGATATCTTGTCTGCGGCGGACGAGACGCCTGTCATGAAGGCAAAAACAACAACGGCGAAAAAAACGGTCAAAATCGGCCTGTTCATCGAAATCTCCTTCACCAGTGTAAAGAAAAAGAATCGTGTTTTACGGTTATCAGCGCTTCCATAGGGACGGGATTATATCATGGAGCCGAAAAATCGGGGTCAAACGACAGAACTCGAATCCGCTAATAATAAAGACGAACGTCCACTTTTCGGGCGCAGGCCCTATGTCAAGCGTCCTCAAACAGGACATAATTTAAAGCATAAATTTCGCAAGCCCATAAATACAGCCATTTGCTGAACGGCATAATGAGTGCATATAAATATAGGCTCTGGTATTGTTAGAAAATACGAGGGTAGAGTGTTTTCCGCAACTAATCTGAATGGAAATTGGCTATGAGACGCGCCTGCTTTGCCGCAACGCTGTTCCTTGCTTTCATCGTGGGACTTTCCGCCGAAGCGTATGCAGACAATGTAGCCAACCTCAACCTGCTCTACACCCAGAAGAATATGGAGAAGTGGCAGAACGAGCTTAAAGAATTACCCGCTTACGGTATCGAAGGCGACATCAGGCTTGGAAGCGCGCCAATCAACCTGTGGATGGGCGTCACCACAGGCAAAGACACCGGCAAAACGTTGTCACGGGGATTGACTGTGACTGTGGACACCACTCAAACGGAAATGTATATCGGCGCGCGTTCATATCTCCAGTTCGGCTCGACTTTGGCCACTTACGCCGGGTTGGGAGTATCGAGCGTGAAGTCGGATGTCAGCGGCAAGTCCGGCGGCGTATCGTCCTCCAACTCTGAAACCACCACAGGATACTTGTGGAACTTCGGCATATTATTAAGGTTTGGCAATTTCAATATCGGCGGCGATTACAGGGCTCTTTCCGGCACAAGCCTTAACATGGAAAACGCCTACTCAAACGTTAACTACAACCAGATGGGCGTAGTATTGGGGTTCAACTGGTGATCTGATATTGCGTCTCGAATCGACGGTTGACCCCGTCACAGTTATCGTAAAACACGCCTCTTTATGAGTTTGAACTATCAACAGCGAGTTATCCATTAGGGAAAGATATATGCGTTACCAAAACAGAGCCTCTATTTTTACCGTTCTTTTTATAGCCACCTTTAGCCTTGGAGCCTGCGGAAGCTCCACATCCGGCTCCTCGCAAGATTCCTCGACGTCTGGCGGGACAACTACATCCGGCGGGACATCCACATCGGGCGGGACAACCACGTCCGGCGGCTCCACTACGTCAGGGGGAACGCTCAATCCGGCCGATTACACCGACGGCGGCTCCAGATCATGCGAAACGCAATCGGGACATGGGTCATACGTCAACCGCAATTGCAACGATTGTCATAACGGCGGAATGAAACCGTTGAGTTACGCCGGGTCGGCCCCCTCAGGAACCACCGTAACCATTTTTGAAGATTCCACGAAAGTGAAATACGCGCTGACCGTCAATTCGCAGGGCAACTTCTGCATGAGAAGCAAATACGGCGGAGATACTGAGGGCGGTTACACGGCCATGGCCTCTGTGGCTATGATATCGCACCAGACATACGGTTATTGCTCCCTGTCCGGTTGCCACGACAACAATATGCCGATTTACTGACGAATTCCGACAGTCGTTTAAAAGCCGGATGGTTAGCCATCCGGCTTTTTTTACAATCGCGTTTCTCTTCGCTGAATGCGCGGCAAACGACGAGGATGGGGCTGTCTCCCAAATGGGGCTGTCGCCGAAAAGAGAAAACGCGCATAAATGACGGTGTTCGAGGTGTTCTTCATCTCGAACTCTTTGTATATACTCA
>JADGAO010000322.1 GCA_015231995.1 Nitrospinota bacterium
TGTACGAAATGTATGATGCCCCACGGCGCGGTGAAACCGTGCGCGGGGAAAAAGAGGCCAAGCGTGTTGCCGGGCGCGGATACGAGGTCGCCGGGCGGTGAAGGCGCGTCAAAAGAGAAGACGGTTGATTGCAGGCCGGCCTTCTGCGCGGATTCTCCCGCCCATAGCGCGGCCCTGCGCGAGTTGCCTGTGCCGCTCATGTAGCAGGCGGTGAATGTTTTGTAGGACAAGGGGCGGATCCTTTTGTGAAATTGGATTGTATTCTACCGAGGGACGCAAGGGGCTACAAGGCTTGCGATGAATGTTTGGGGGTATGCTTCTTATCCGGCACGGGAGAGCAAGGCTTAAGCAGTTCACGAATCGTTAAGAGGCATGATAGGGATTGTGCAATTTTCTCGGAAGACGTTTCTGCTAGGATTGGTCAATATCCTACGCAAAAAGCACGATCAGGCCTGACAGGGGGAAGAGTAGACCATTTGCGCTCAATGAGTTGTTAGACACATAGCTAGCGATTTATTTCCATAAGAATTTGGCTGGATTTGCGTTGCACATCATTCTCTTATGATTGTCCGAAATATTTTTATCGTGAAGGAATTGTTTCGTATATTCGGCATAGCCAAATGAATCGAGTAGGTTGATCGAAAAATCGGAACCATACATGATTTTCCCCGCAATATTCGGTTTTTTGGCTAAAATCTTTGCCAGAGCGGCGTAAACGCCATCATAGTGCCCGGCGTATGAAATGTCAGTGTATGCGTTTTCATATTTTGCGATTAGTTCTGCTATGGTCTCTGTCCAACTACCAGCGGACGATACGCCTGCGTCGCTATTAATAAGGCGATAGTACGCGTAATCGAAAATTCCTTCACGCCCTCCGAAATGAGCCAGGTTAATCTTGAGATTTTCATATCTCTCTAAGACATGCTTCCACTTTCGAGGGTGCGTCCTATCCTCCGCCTGTTTGATATTTCCAATCTTGTAGCCCCCGTCGCTACAGTGAACGGTGATCGGGATTTGCCTGTCGGCGCAGGTTTTATAAAGGTAGGCGACCTTCTCCATTTCCGCATCGTCATTTGTCGGCCATGGGTCGAAACCAAGCCCAGGATAAAGCTTTATCCCCGCAAAGTAATTCGTAAGATTCGTAGGATCAGAAGGCTCCAACTCCCCGTTAAATCGACCACAATTGTTGGAGATGTTAGCGAATTTGTTAGTTCCGGGGTAAATATTCCCCTTGGCAATGTTGGAGTTGAAATACTTGTCTAGCAACGATTCCAGCTTTGTGTCGTTTACATCCGGTATTACTTTCTGCCCATTTAGATGGCACCGTTGCGTGTTCAATCCCATAAAAGGAAGCGGTCTCATTTTCTTCAGGCCATTCGTGGAGTTTTGTTTCCAGTAGTCGGCAATTCCGTTTAAGGTGTCAAGAGTCTGCGGAACGACGGATTTTGGAATGAACTTGTAGTTGATATGCGGCTGGTCAGCTAAAGTGTACCAGAAATCCATCATCAGCGGGGTGATGACAACCTCATCATATTCGAAATCTCCTATTCTTAAAGGAATCTGCAAATCCTTTTGCAAAAGCGTTAACATTTCTCCCACCCCTCTCTCCATCACCGAAAGAAGGTTCAATATTTCATTTTTTTTGGATAACCAAAGCAACGGTGTAATCGCTCCTGCTATTTCACCTAGCAGTGGCGTCTCTATCACTGGAGTAATGCGTCGGGCGAAAGCGTACAGGCATGGATGGCTTAAATCGAATGCGTGAAGATGGATGTCGTAAAATATCTTTTCTCCGCTCATGTTTTCCTCTTATAAGTAACAATTATATTTTCATCATAATTTACAAAATTGTCTACTTTTTTTATTCCTTCATTTCCTGACAAGAAGTGATACGAATAAAAGTCATGCTAAGTCTGTCGAAGCATGACCACAACTGTAGTTGTCACCCTTCGACAAGCACAGAATGAGGATTTTCTGGCATTGCAAAGTTAACAGGGAATCACAGTTGATTCACTGGCGTTGATTCGAGAGGCTGGGCCATATCCAATAAAACAGCGCAAATAGCCCTCCTGCGATTCCCAACGCGTAGTTAGTGGGTTAAAATGAACGGCGGGTTTGAATAAACCCTATCGTTCGGCGGGGTGTTATTCGGCACGTCATCCCAAGCGGATGCAGAGGAATCCGGGGTGAAAAACACCTCTTTGTCCCCCTTAGAAAGGGGGGCCGCAACGCAGTTGCGAGGGGGTTTAATTAAGCCCCTCCGGCGCGGGTACGCGCCACCTCCCCTTTCTAAGGGGAGGGAAAAGGATGGCGTCGGGCGATGGTTATGCAAATGTGCAAGAACACCCCGGATAGCGGGAAAGATTGTCATTCTGAGCCCTTCGACAAGCTCATGGTAAACTCCGCGAAAAATCTCTCTTAGACTTCGGAATCAGGCGCAAAGATGGAACATGCGCGACGGATCAAAGGCGCAAGGGAAAGCGGTAATAAATAATGATGATATCGGGCGAGCTGTTCATTCTTGAGAAGAATAAACTCAAGATATTCCGCAACTCCATTTTCCGGCGCGGCAGGGGCGTGGCCAGGCTCGTCATCCTCTCGGCGCTCGGGGCGCTTTTCCTTGCGGGCGACTACTGGTTTTTTTACAGGATGCTCGTACACATGACCACTCTTCCCATGGCCGTCGGGGAGATACTGGTTATCCAACTGCTCAACCTGCTGTGCCTGACATTTTTTTCGATGC
>JADGAO010000323.1 GCA_015231995.1 Nitrospinota bacterium
CCAACGAAAAACCGAAGTTTGACGAAATAGCCACAACGGCGCGCGGACGCGACATAACCCAGCCCTGGATTGGGCCGCTCATGCAGACGCAGGACTTACTGTTGTCTTCGCGTGGCGGCGATCTGCGGATATACGAGGAAGTTTTGCGCGACGACCAGGTCAAGTCCACTTTCGGCCAGCGGCGATCCGCCGTGATATCCGCCGAATGGAGCGTTACGCCTGGCGGCGATTCGCCCAGGGATAAAGATGCCTCCGATTTTTTGAGTAAACAGTTGGAAAAAATCGGGTGGGATAACGTCACGGACAAAATGCTTTATGGCGTTTTTTTCGGGTATTCCGCCGCAGAAGTGTTATGGGGCCGCGAAGGGAACCGTATCGTCATTGACGCGATAAAAGTCCGCAACCCGCGCCGGTTCGCATTTAGGCCAGAAGGTGATCTGCGTCTCCTCACTCTGCAAAGCCCGTTAGGCGAAGTTTTGCCGGAACGCAAATTCTGGACGTTTTCGACCGGCGGGTTTCATGATGACAATCCTTACGGCCTGGGGCTTGGCCATTATCTTTATTGGCCGGTCTTTTTCAAACGCAACGGAATCAAGTTCTGGGCGGTGTTCCTGGAAAAGTTCGGCGCGCCCACGGCAAAAGGGACATATCCATCCGGCGCGTCCGAAGAGGAAAAACGAAAACTGTTGGAAGCCCTGCGCGCGATTCAGACGGATGGCGCGATAGCTATCCCGGAAGGAATGGCCATCGAGCTTATCGAGGCGGCGCGGCGCGGTGGCGGCGATTACAACGTGTTTTGCGACCGGATGGATTCCGCCATAGCCAAAGTCGTTTTGAGCCAGACGATGACCACGGATAACGGTTCGTCTCTGTCCCAGGCCCGCGTTCACGCCGATGTGCGCGACGACGTGGTTAAAGCCGACGCCGACCTTGTTTGCGGGTCGTTCAACGAAACCGTGGCCAAATGGATCACCGAATGGAATTTCCCCGGCGCAGTTCCCCCAAAAGTCTGGCGCAGGGTAGAAGCGGAACCGGACATGAAAATGCTGGCCGAAACGGATGAAAAACTTTTCCGCGTGGGATACCGCCGCAAGCTGGAATCCGTAACCGAGATATACGGTGATGGGTTCGAGCCTGTGAAGGCGCCTCAACCGGCTGGCGCGTCCGGCTCCGCCACGTTCGCAGAACCCACCGACCCGATCGCCGCAGAGCGGCAAAAGAACACGCAAGACCAAATGGCGATGATAAACGCGGCGGAAACTTTAGCGGGCGATTATGAAAAGCTTGTTGGAGACCGGGTTGACGGCCTGTTTGCCATGCTCGACGAAACGGGCGATTTGAAGTTATTCCGCGAACGGCTTGCGGAGTTATTGAGAACATCCCCGCCAACAGCTCTTGTAACCGCGCTCACGAACGCGGGAATCAATGCCGGGCTTCTTGGCATGACAAACGGACAGAGGTGATATATGTGGACTAATCGCGGTTCGCAAGAACCTGCCCTTGTTTACAACGTGATAGCGGCGGAAAACTTGGGTGTGGGAAACGTAGTCGTCATTAAGGATGACGGAACGGGAGTTAAAAGGGCGTATCTGGCAACTTCCGCCGTTTACGTTTTCGGCGACCCGCTAGGCATAGTCCTGTCTGCGGCGCAGACCGGCGTGTCGGCGCGCGTGGTGTTGGAAGGAAGGGTGGAAAACGGGGCCTGGTCATTTGGCCCGGCGGACAAGTTTGTTTATCTATCCAACTCTGGATATGTAACTTCCAGCGCAATGAGCGTGAAGCTGGGTTATGCGCTTTCCTCGACGGCGATTTACTTTAAACCTTCATCTGCGGGTGGTGGACAGACCGACACCGTAACCGGCGCAAATGGAATCCAGAATACGGGCAATGACATTAACGCCGTCATCGCGCCAGTGTATGGCGCCGCCGCCAACACGATAGCGGAAGGAAACCACAATCACGATGCGGCATACTCACCCATCGCCAAAGGCGTAACCAACGGTGACTCTCACGACCACAATGGTGGAGACGGGTCTGCAATACCTTTGGGGAGCGGTGTAACGGGCATCCTGCCAATTGCAAACGGTGGCACAGGTAGTAGTGACGCAGGGTTTGATGTTTTGCGAAAGATGCGCCATTGCGCCGCTACTGGCACAGACACAATAGCCCTAAGTGTTCTTTCGGGCCCAAATCCCACAGCCTATGCGATAGGTCAAGAATTCACGTTCATAGAGCCTGCTGGTGGAAACGCTTCCGCAAATCCAACCGTGAACGTGGGAGGGCTTGGGGCATTGGCTTTAACTATGGGTGGAGTCTCCATTCCTGCTGGCGGGTTGAAATCCCTGAATATATATAGGGTCATTGTTACCAGCTCTGTAGGTTTCACCGCCACAATAGCCCCCTATGACGCTTTAAGCGCACAAGGCGGAATCATAAACGGCAACCTGGCTATCACAGGTAACACACAGGTAACAGCCTTGAATGGCGGCCCTTTCGCAAAAAACATCGTCATCAATGGCGGGTTCACCATCAACCAGCGCGGTTATGTTTCCTCCGCCACGCTCGCGTCGGGAGCTTATGGACATGACAGGTGGAAAGCGGGGGCCGGCGGGGGCGACTACTCTTTCACCCAGCTGGCCAGCGCCACCACCATCA
>JADGAO010000324.1 GCA_015231995.1 Nitrospinota bacterium
GCGAAATTATCAACGGAAGCATGTGTTGTGAGAGCTTGGTCTTCAAGCCGGATACCAAAACCGTTAAGCGTCAGCTTAAGTAAATCCTGGCGTTTCGGACTTTGCAATTTACATCCGCTTTGTTCCAAGTCATTTATGGTATATCCATCATCCGTTAACAAATAACCTCCGTTAGCTCGTTTTGCATATATCTGGATATAGTCATTATGGCGGTCAAGGTATGGCGTGGTAATTTCTACCCAATCATGGATCTCTCGAAGATATGTTTTGTCTTTCAGCCAAGCTACATAGTTATCAATAAGTTTTTGGATATCCTGAATCATATTAACGTCCTATCAACAATTGGAGGTTGCGTGATATTGCAAAATCTCATAAAGTCGTCAAGGGTTTCGTTTAAGTTAGCAAGGCTCTTAAAATAATTCAGCGGTGGCGTAAAAGCCCATTTATCTCCCCAGCCCTCTCGATATAAATGCAAATGAGGTACCGGTATTTCCACTCCATCTGGATTCCTATGAGGTTGAGAACCAAGGTCAAGGCGAGCCAGCACAACCACTTGCCGTGCCCGGCTCTGAAATTTACACTTAAGCAAATTAATTTGTCCGCGACTTATATCCAAAATGAATTGTTCCCGTTTATCCATTGATTGGATTGGAATGCTAATGGATTGTCCACCAATAGGAAATGAGGTTCTCTCGTCACTCATTCGTTGCTTATCAAGAGCTAATAACGCGTCAGCCTCTGCTTGGGTCAGGTCTATATCACCCATCTACCAACTCTTTAAATTGTCTTGAAACGATGAATTCATTTTATCCTGCCGTCATCATCTAGTAAAAATCAGCCACTCTTTCTATCCCCCCTTGAACTCTCTACGAATATATTCCCGAAGGCTGGGGATGTTGAACCTGTCTATCAAATCCATCATCCGGGGGTCAACGGTGTTGCTGGTCTCCAACTCGTCGAAGTGGCGGATGCCGTGCTCGGTTTCGCCAAGATAATAGGGCATCACCTGCGTCATGCCTTTATCGAACGCGTCATATAGATTGAACGCTTTCAAAAACGCGATGGCGCACTCGATATGCAAGGGACGAACGCCGCGCAGATACCTGCTGAACGGCTCGGTTATCACTCTTCGCACAGGTGTTTCCTTGAGGCCGTGGGCCATCAACTGCCCCTTGAAATACATCGCCGCGTCCACACGTTCCGGCAATAACTTCGCGCGTTCCTCTTTTTCGTATCCTTCGGCGACGATTATAAGGGCGTGGTCGGCCTCGGCCAGCCTTGCGGCCATGTCGGCCAGAACCTCGCCGGTGAACTTCAACCCGGGAATTATAATAAGATGCGCCCGCGCCGATGCGCCGGACATGATGGCGTGCTTGCCAGAATCGCGCCCCATCATCTCGAGGATGTACATCCGTTTATGCGTGTAAGCGTCGTCGAAAAGTCCACGCGCAATCGTGGCGCCTTCCTCCGCGCCGGTGAGGTAGCCTACCGCTATGTCGCCGTGGATGTCGCTGTCCACGGAGACGTTTATAAACCCGGCCTGTATGTCGGGCAATAGGGCGTTGAGGCATTTTACGCCTTTGAGTGTGCCGTTGCCGCCTATGCCGATGACGTGGGTGAATTCCATCTCGCGGATATAATCGGCGGCGGCTTTTTGTTTTTCCGGCTTGCCGAAATCCGGGTACCGTTCGGAACGGAAGTCGCTTCCCGGCTGATCCATCGCCCGGTATAACGAGAGGGTGTGGATGCCTTTGGCGTTGAGCTTCCAGCTTTGCCGCCTGCTCATGACGAGGCGGATCAGCCGGTCGTCGGAGATATGGTCGCCCGTGAGGGAGCGAAGCCCTTCGAACGCGGCGTAAACCTTGTACCCGCGTTTGTCGCCTTCTTCGGTAAGCGAAGTGGCGACGGCGGTGTAGCCGGGGGCGTTGCCGCCGTCGAAAATAAGCAGGACTTTTTTTGTTTCACCCATGGCGCCAATTATAACCGAATGGAGGCCGATGTGGCCTGTCAATCATAAGGCAGGGGAGGGCGCCGGGCGCCGCAGGCTACGGATACGCGCTAAAGGATTAGCGCGCCAAGCTTTAGGCCGGTTTTGTAACCTTGCCTGCGGTTATGCAACTAACGCACACGGTCACCCTTTTAACGCCGCCGGCAGGCTGTACGGCCCTGACCTTTTTAAGGTTCGGGTTCCAACGCCTTTTGGAGATGTTATGGGCGTGGCTTACCTTGTTGCCAAACATCGGCTTTTTGCCGCAGATCTCGCACTCTCTTCCCATGGCTTTACAAACGCTTTCAGTTCTAGTGGAAAATTGAAAATTTTATCACGAACGGGAGGAATGGCAACTCTTTTTTGTTTAATCGCGTGAAAAACAGTATTTAGCCCGAAAACCGAACCTGAACGCGAATGGCCATGTATCTGAGAGAGCTGTTTCACAAATGCTCGGCGTGGGTGTTCTTCGCCCCGCCGTCCTTAAGAAAGAATAAACTCAGATTAAAAGACAAGGAGTTCGAGGTGAAGAAACACCTCGAACCCAATTTTGTCCCCCTTAGGAAGGGGAACCGCCACGCAGTGGCGAGGGGGTTTAATTAAACCCCTCCGGCGCGATGACGCGCCACCTCCCCTTTCT
>JADGAO010000325.1 GCA_015231995.1 Nitrospinota bacterium
ATTCCGCCCGAGTCATGGTATTCAAGCCGCTTGACTCCAAACGGTGCGACAACGCAAACTGCCACGACAAACCCGAACGCGGGGCGATTCACGGAACCCAGTTCGCCGGACAGGATTGCGGGTTGTGCCACAAGATGGATGGATGGAAGCCGATTACGTTCAGCCACGACGCCGCTTCGTACAAAGGCTACAAGCTTGAGGGAAAACACAAGGAAGTAAAGTGCGAGAAATGCCACAAGCCCGATCCGAACAAAGCCGTGGTTTACGAGGGCAAATCCATCCCGATGGCGCATTACAAGCCGATAGCCACAGACCGGTGCGACACCGCCCTGTGCCACGCGGACCCGCACAAGAAGCTTTTCGCTCCCAGGCGTTGCGTGGATTGCCATGTGATAGCGGACTGGAAGAACATGACTTCCGTGTTCGACCATTCGTTTGACACGAAGTATCCGCTGACCGGCAAACACAAAACGGCGAAGTGCGAAAGCTGTCACAAGAATAAAGTGTGGAAACCGCTTTCGCTCGATTGCAACTCCTGCCACGCGAAGGAAGACAAGCACAAGGGCAAGCTGGGAACCAACTGCGACGATTGCCATGCCACGGCCTCGTGGAGTCCCAAGCCGGTGGCGCATGAACGCACCGGTTTTCCGCTGACGGAGACGCACAATCAGCTGATATGCTCCGACTGCCATACGAAGGGTAAAGGCGATTTTTCGGGACTGTCGCCGGACTGTCAGCAATGCCACACCGACCCGCATCTTAACCAGATGGGCAGGCTCTGCAACGACTGCCACAACATGCGTAGCTGGGAGCCGACGAAGTTCCGGCATTCGTTGACCGGTTTCCGGCTCGAAGGCGGACACAGGTATCTAAACTGCGGCAGGTGCCATACCGGAAGGGTGTACAGGGTTGTCCCGTCCGATTGCCTCTTCTGCCACGCGACGGATTTCGGCAAGCCGTCCGCCATGGCGTTCCATTCTATCTTCAACAAATCGTATGACACCAACTGCGTCAAATGCCATACGCAGTTCACATGGAGCCAGCCCCGGAAATGAGAAAGCTCATGCGGACCTGGTTGGTTCTTCTGGCGTTAGCCTTGACCTTTAGCGTCTCGCCCGCTGGCGCGGAGATGGACTCGCACGGCCGTTTCGCCCTCGGGCATATGGACATAAACGATTCCGCCGGGTCCGCCGGCAATTTCTCCATCTCCACGCTTTATTACAGGTACATCGCCAGCGGGCTGATGGACAACGACGATCTGTCCTTCAACCTCGACGGAAACGTGCGGTTTTCCAACAAGGACTACAACAGCGGGATACCCGACGGAAGGGTGTCCATGGCCAACTTCAAGTTGAAGAAAATGTTCGGGATTTTCGACGTCACCGTGGGCAGGTCGTTTGTCGAAGAGTTCGTCAGCGAATCTGTGGACGGGCTGGATTTGAAGATGTGGCTCAACAGCAAAACCGGATTCGGGCTTTTCGGCGGAACCAGGACGGACCCGTACACCGACAAGTTCAACGCCGACTTCAACGCTCTTGGCGGCTACGCTTTCACCAAGACCGAAGAGATCGGCGCCTCCGCCGGATACGCCTATGACACATATAAAGGGAAAAAAGACCGCGAACGGCTCAACGCCGTGCTTTATCTGATGCCCTCGATGGAAGACCTTCATCTGCAGGCTTCGCTGGACATGGACAACTTCAACGAAGAGGCCGACCAGCATCATGCGGAGCGGAAGGGATGGGATGTCTCCAACATGCTCATCCACGCCAACTGGCGGCCCGCGAAAAGAATGTCGCTGAGCGCCACTTACACGGAATTCCGCGCCATCAACCGCGAGGCTTCGCACCTGGAGCAGAGGATCGAGATGCTCGAGGAAAAATATACGGTGGCTCGCTTCCGGGCCGAGGGCGCCGTCTGGTCGAGTTTGTACCTGTATGGAGGTATGGATCAACGCAACAGGCAGGCGGACTCCAAAAACGCCTTGCAGACTTATTTCGGTATCCGCGACTCCAGCTTCTTCGGCGACACATATTGGGATATCCGATACTCCGATCTCGGTTATTTCACATCCACCGTAAAGGCCATCACGGCCACGCTGGGCGGCTCTGTGATAGGGCTTAACATGTCCGGCGCCGTGACCTCTATGACCTCCAAGCAAGACGACCAGATGGGCGATTTGGAGCAGTGGATTTACGAGTTGAACATGGACTACTGGTTCACGAAAAACGCATACGCTGTTTTAACGTGGCAATATTCCGCCGAGAAGTATCTGGATATCAACTCCATATACTCCACCCGTTACGCCGACAATTTCACCACCACAACGTTGTACGGGCAGGTGGGATACAGGTTCTAGCTAGCAAATTTGTTCCCACCGAGGCGCGATCATTGTCATTCTGAGCGTAATGTCATTCTGAACGAAGTGAAGAATCTATCAAAAGGAATATTCTTTTATACTTTGATCCTTGTATATTACTCATAGGCTTCGGTCGCCGAGGCTCCCTCAGGATGACAAAATATGCAAATCGTTTTGTTATGCAAAGCTCTCCTTTCTAAGCCCGGATTCCGAAGTTGAAAACGCTTTGGCTCCTGATTGCTTTGTTTTTCA
>JADGAO010000326.1 GCA_015231995.1 Nitrospinota bacterium
GCCGGGATTCCAGCCTGGTAAGGGTGCTTGGTCGCCTCCATCGTGGTCACCATATCCGCCATCTCCACAAGCTCCGGCGGCGCGCCTCTGCCTGTGAGGATAAGATGCGTGTGAGGCGGTTTTTTGGAGATGAGAGTCTTGATCTCATCGAGCGTGACGAGGTTTTTTCCCAGCGCGTAGAGTATCTCGTCAAGCACGACGACCTTGCAATCGCCATGCTCCAAAATATCTTGCGCCAGCCGTAAACCGGCGAGCGCCGCCTCTCTGTGTTCTTCCGGCGCGTGTTTCTTTTTCCATGTGAATCCCATGCCCATCTGCACTATCTCAACCTGCGGAGCCAGACGTTCGGCCAGGGCAAGCTCGCCGGTATTGCCCTTTGATTTTATGAACTGGATAATTTTGCATCGGTAACCGTGTCCGAGCGCGCGGAACGCGACGCCCAGAGCGGCGCTGGTTTTGCCTTTGCCGGGGCCTGTGAATATTACGGTTAGCCCACGTTCTACTTTCTCATTCATGTCGAGGCTCCATCCGTTTCATGTGTGTGTGCAGAGCCATGACAGCATGTCGCTTGTGAATCAGGATTAATCCCGGCGATTTCAAAAAGCAGGTTAATGTTAACGTGTTTGCGAAAATGGCTCGCCAGCTTGTCGTATTGCGACTGGCGGTATTCGAACGCCGATGGTTGTTTCGCCGCCGTGCTAACCGGTTTGCCGAAACCTTTGATGAAGGCGTCGAGAAACTCTGGCTCGTCAAACAATCCATGAAGGTATGTTCCCCATACTTTTCCATCCGGCGACATCGCGCCGTCCAGCCGCGTCTCCGCGCCATCGCAAATTTCCATCAACGCGGACGCTTCCCCAAGTTCGGTGACTCCCATGTGTATCTCATAACCTGCAAGCTCGCAACCGGTGGCAAGCCACCTGCCGCGGACTTTGGCGAGCCGTTTTTCGCGCCCCATCACCGTGCGGACATCCAGCAGTCCCAGTCCCGGCGTTGATCCCGACGAATCTTCCACGCCATCGGGATCGTCCACGCTTTGCCCAAGCATCTGATAGCCGCCGCAGATTCCAATAACTCGCCCGCCCCGTTTGGCGTAAGCGATGATAGCGTCCTTCCAGCCGGATTCCATGAGCCACATCAAATCCGCCCGCGTGTTTTTACTGCCGGGCAGGATCAGCATGTCAACGCCATCCAACGGCGCGACGCGATTGAGCCATACCGGGTTGACGGCCGGATGGCGGAACAGCGGCGCAAGGTCCGTAAAATTCGAGACACGCGGAAGGCGCAGGGCGGCGATGTTAATCCGGGAGCCTACGGAGGAGACGTTTCGCGCCACAGCCGAGTCCAGCTCAAGGCTGTCTTCCGCGTCTATATCAATATCATGGGCGAACGGAACCACGCCAAGCACTGGCACGCCTGTTTTTCTCTCGATGAACTTCCGCCCGTCGTCGAACAGAGCCTCGTCGCCACGGAATTTGTTTATTATGATTCCTTTTACCAGCTCTCTCTCATTTTCTTCCAGCAGTTCAAGCGTCCCCACCACTTGCGCGAATACTCCGCCACGGTCAATATCCGCAACCAGAATGACAGGCGCGTCACACGCCGTGGCCGTTCGGAAATTGGCGATGTCGTACCCTCGCAGGTTTACTTCCGCGCACGACCCTGCGCCTTCTATCACGACGATGTCGTTGGAGGAGCGCAATAGTTCCAGGCTTTTCACGGTTTCCTCGAAATAGCGCGCGCGAAGGTTTCGAAAATCTTCCGACGTGGCGTTGCCGACGGCTTTGCCACGAAGCACCACCTGCGAGACGCTTGCACCGCTTGGCTTGAGCAGTAGCGGGTTCATGTGGACGGTCGGCTCTATTCTGGCGCATTCCGCCTGCACCGCCTGCGCCCTGCCGATCTCTCCGCCATCTGCGGTCACATGGGAGTTGTTCGACATGTTCTGAGCCTTGAACGGGGCCACGCGCAACCCATGGTCGCTGAATATCCGGCATATGGCGGCGGTAATAAGGCTTTTGCCAACGTCCGATCCCGTGCCGAACACGGCCACGCAACCCGCTTTTTTATCCGTCATAGCCCAGCGTCCATGACGCGCCGGACAGCCGCCACCAGTTCGTCAACGCTTGCGCTCGCGTCGTTCGTCGGGGGGGCTGGCCTGTCCACCATTATCACATGGGCGTCTTCACGCCGCGCCGCTTCGATTTTTTCCGGCACGCCTCCGGCCTTGCCGCTTTCTTTTGTGACGATAACGCCTATGCCGTACCGCCGGATCACCGCAACGTTTTCATCCACAGTAAAAGGGCCGCGTCCGGTTATCACTTCGTCATCGTTCAACCCTGCCGCTTTGCAAGCCTGATATGACTCTTCGTGCGGCAGGACACGCGCCACCAGGCGCAAACCGGTTTTGCTCCGTTCACGAGCGTAAGGCAGAAGGTTGCGCGAGCCTGTTGTAAGCAGGACCGGACAGGCAAACGAGAACGCCAAAACTGCGGCTTCCTCGTGATCCGCTACAAAATGGATACGTTCGTAATCGTATTGGATTCCGGGCCGCATGAATGCCACTCGCGGGACGCCAGTAT
>JADGAO010000327.1 GCA_015231995.1 Nitrospinota bacterium
TTCACCGGGGCGTTTAGCCCCGATAAAACACTTGCGGGCGGGACGCCCGCGCTCCTAAGGAAGAGGAAAGAAAAAAGTAAAGACCCACCCTCCAACTTCTATCCCTGTTGGGCAATCCAATCAATTGCTACCATAATGGAAAACCTGGGTCTAAACCGCCCTAATTGCCGGATATCTTGAAAATTTCGATAGCGTTGTTTGGGCTTTAAAATCACTTGCCCCATTAAAACCATTCTAAGCGTCGGGTTTTTCCTTTTGTTCTTGCCAAAGAGCTCTTTATTTGGATACCATTTACAGCCTGTCCACAAAGGCCCATTAAGAAACATAGGAGGAAAGTGCACAGATGGCCGAGGAAAAAGTCGAAGCGATCGAAGCTAATCAATGGCTCATAACTGATGACGGCATACCAGCGTATTTCATGTTTAAACTCCTTCAGGGGAAGGTGTCCGTTTATTCACGCGGCGTTAAGGTAAACGAGCTGGAAGTCAAAGAAGGGCAACAGCCGGTGGTTCTTGGCATAATCGCCGCCCTGCGCGACGACAGGATGCACACGGCCTCCATCAAGGCGGAATCCAAGCTCAAAGTCGTCAGGATATACATAGATCATATCCGTGGAATACTGAAGAACGAGATTCCTGAAAACATCAAGAAGGACATATCTGTCGCCATAGACGCGATAGTCGCAAACGACAAAATCGAGAGCCTGAAAGCCAAACTGGCCGCTTCCCCGAAAACAAAGGTTCAGATACCGTCCGGCCTCGGAGAAGAGGCGGCGGCGGTTTTGCGCCAGATATCCGGGATGTACGACAAGGTAGCCGGTTAACGTTTAGATCTTACAGGCGTCCGGCTCTCCCAAAACGGGGCCGGGCGCCTTATTTTTTTTCCAGAGTTTCGAGCCACCGGGCGATTTCCGGCGGTATGTATGTAAGCCTGATGATGTGCGTGTTCCCGCCATCACCGGTTTCGGAAACCTTCCCGTAAAAACACTCGCCGTTTTCGATCCCGCTCTCCGCAAGCTTCATTTTCACGTCGTCGCGCCTGGACAAAGGAATCGAGGCCATTATCTCCACGGCTTTGTCCGACGACCGGATTATCTGGCCGGAGACGAATACGCCGCCGGAAATTTTGTCTTTCATCAAAGCCACCTCGACACGCGCTGGACGGGTCAGTTCGTACAGCGAAAGGCTCCGATCGGGCAACGCCAGGCCATGTTTCCCGCCCAGCCCGGCCACGTCGTAAATCACCACCGGCTCGCTGGAGCCTTTGGCGGAAACGGTTATCTGGTCGAAAAGCCGCACAATACCCGCCACTTCGTCATATGTGGACTGGGAAATGAGCGCCTGCCCCCCGACCGTGAAAGATTCTATCCTCGACGCCATGTTTACATGCCTTCCGACCACGCCGTATTTCGCGCGTTTGCGGGAGCCGATGTTGCCGACGATGACCTCGCCCGTGTCCACCCCGATGCCCATCTCGATGTGCGGCAGGCCTTCGGCCTCGTTTTTCGCGTTCACCTCGTCCATCGCAATCTGCATGGCAAGCGCGCAGGCCACCCCACGCTCCGCGCTGTCGTCGTAAATTTGAGGCGCGCCGAAAATCACCAGTATCGCGTCGCCGATGAACTCGTCTATCGTGCCGCCGTAACTGTCTATGATGTCGGTCATTTTCGAGAGGTGGTTGTTAAGCAGTTTGACAACGCTTTCCGGCGGCAGGCGTTCGGACAGGTTGGAAAAACCGCGCAGGTCCGACATCATTATCGTCACCTTGCGTTTTTCCCCGCCCAGTTTCAGGCCGTCGGGCGTTTCCAGCAGACTGCTTACTATCTCGTCGGAGAGATACCGCCCGAACACCCTGCGTATGAACCTGTTCCTGCGCTCCATCTCATCGTTGAGGGTCTGTATCTCACTATTCAACGCCAGAAGGCGGTCGTTGTACTCCTTAAGCTCCTTCTGGATGGCTCTCTCGCGCAACCCGGCCCTGACCCGGGCCAGAAGCTCCGTGCGTTCGACCGGTTTGGTGATGTAGTCGTTGGCTCCCGCGTCCAGGCCTTCTATGACGTCGGAAGGAGCCGCTTTGGCCGTCACAAGAATGAGCGGTATAAGCTTGAGGCGTGGGTCTTTTTTCAATATCCGGCATACGTCCAGCCCGGTCATCTCCGGCATCATCCAGTCCATCAGGATGACGTCGACGTCCGTCTTAGCCAGGATATCCAAAGCCTCGCGGCCTGAGGAGGCCGTTATCAGCCTGTAGCCTTCTTTGGTGAGAGGACGCCTCAACGCCAGCAGGTTGGTTTCGTCGTCGTCCACCGCCAGTATCACCGGCTCGCCGGAAACGCTTGTCATGCCGCCCACCCTTTTCGTCTGCCACTTTCCTCGTGGAAACGATATCTTTGCATAACGCCATTGGCGCTGTCCGAGGCGTTCTTCACCTCGGACTCCTAATGCATTCTTTGATAAGCAAAGACGGCGGGGTGAAGAACACCCCGAACCCAATTTTGTCCCCCTTAGGAAGGGGGACCGCCACAACGTGGCGAGGGGGTTTAACCCCCCGGCGCTTTGCGCCACCCCCCTTGTCAGGGGGG
>JADGAO010000328.1 GCA_015231995.1 Nitrospinota bacterium
TCATTCTGAACGAAGCGTAGCGAAGTGAAGAATCTATCTAAAGAACAATTTGTTCTACTTTGATCCTTCGGTCGCTAAGGCTCCCTCAGGATGACAAAATATGGAAATCGTTTGGTTATGCAAAGCTTTCCTTTGTAAGGGGGAGAAAAATTTCATCTCACACACTCCGTCACAAGCGTTCCACCTTCCACAACCGATTCCGGCAAGACAACGCAGTTCGTAAGCCTTGCGCCTTTTTCAATCACAGCCCCGCCGTGAATCGCCGCGTTTGGGCCGATGTGGCACAGTTCGCCGATAGTCGCGCCCTTTTCGATGTAAACGGGATTAGCGATGAACGCCGACGCTGGAACCTTTGCGTCAATGACCGGTTCCCGTAAATCCCGTAGCGCGTCCATCACGGTTGCGTGATAGTCGGCGACTGTCCCAACGTCACGCCAGGGGGAGTCCGTCACCACTCCATAAAGCCTGCCCCCCTTTGTAACAAGAGGTTTGTAAACCTCGCCGGATATGTCCACTGCGCGCCCAGCCGGGATAAGGTCGAATATCGCTGGTGAAATGACCGACGCGCCTGTGAACATCAACACATGTCCGTTGCGCGTATGCGTCGGAGCGCGCGTATCCAGAAACCGTGTGATCTCGCCGCCCTCGTTCACGTTAATCGTCCCGTAACGGGTCGTGTCGGGATTCGCCCGCAAAGCCAGCGTAGCCACGGCGCCGGTTTTTTTATGTGCGGAAATAAGCGCGTCCCACGGCGGCTCCATGATGATGTCGGAGTTGAGGACGATAAAGTCATCGCCTCGCAACCAGGGTTCCGCGTGTTTTATCCCACCGGCTGTGCCAAGGATTTCATCCTCCCGCGTGACTATAATTTCCACGCCAAAATCGCGGGAATTGATATACTGTGCTATTTTTTCCGGGAGGTGGTGCGTGTTGACGACCACTTTTCCGGGCCGGGCCTTGAGGACGGACTGGATGGCGATTCCAAGCAGTGTTTCGCCGAGAACCGGGAAAAGCGGTTTGGGCAGGCGCAACGTATGCGGCAGGAGCCGCGTGCCGAATCCGGCCGCGAGTATCATAGCGTTCATGCCAGGCGCCTCAGGTGTTGTGCGTTAATCATTGTTTTAGTTTAACCGGATGGTGACATGGGTTTCAATTGCGGTATTGTAGGGTTGCCCAACGTGGGCAAGTCCACGATCTTTAACGCGCTCACTGCGGCGGGCGCGGCGGCGGCCAATTTCCCGTTCTGCACTATCGAGCCGAACGTGGGCATCGTTCCCGTGCCGGACGTGAGGATGGCCCGGCTGGCGCAGATTTCGGGGTCGGAAAAAATCCTCCCCACGGCTCTTGAAGTGGTGGACATCGCGGGGCTTGTTGCGGGCGCCAGCAAAGGCGAAGGGCTTGGCAACAAGTTCCTGGGCCATATACGGCAGGTGGACGCCATCGCGCAGGTTGTGCGGTGTTTCGAGGACGACAACATCACCCACGTCGCCGGTAAGGTCGACCCGCTTGCGGATATAGACGTGATACGCACGGAGCTTCTGCTGTGCGATCTGGAGACGCTCGACAAACGTATCGTCGCCGTGGAGAAGGGCAAAAAGACCGGCGATAAAAAATCGCTGGAACTGCTCCCCAAATATAAACATCTGCGGGACAAAATGGACGAAGGCGTTCTTGCGCGGATGGTTATAGAAGAAGGAGAGGCGGAACTTTACCGCGACCTGTTCCTCATCACGGCCAAACCCCTGCTGTTCGTGGTCAACGTCTCCGAAGAGGATTTGAAAAAAGAGACGCCCATGCTTGCCGAAATCAAAAAAGCGGCGGTTCGGGACGGAGCCAAAGTGGTGACGATTTGCGGGAAGATAGAATCGGAGTTAGCGGAGCTATCCACGGAAGACCGCGCCTCGTTCCTCGCCGACCTCGGTCTTGTGGAATCCGGGCTGGAACGGTTCATCCGGGAAGGGTACGGACTGCTCGACCTCATCACATACTTCACCACCGGCCCCAAGGAGACCCGCGCCTGGACGATAAAAAGAGGCACGAAGGCGCCACAGGCGGCAGGCGTGATCCACACCGATTTCGAACGTGGATTCATCCGCGCCGAGGTGATGGCATACGACGATCTGGACCGGCTCGGCTCCGAACAGGCTGTCAAGGAGAAGGGGCTACTGCGAGTGGAAGGGAAGGACTACGTTTTCAAAGACGGCGACGTGGCGCATTTCCGGTTCAACGTGTGATGTCTTTGTAGGGACAACCCTATGTGGTTGCCCTTCTGCGGGATTTTTCCCCTCCTTAGCAAGGAGGGGTCGTCATCGGCAAGAGCCGATGGCGGGGGAGGTTTAATTAAGAATAATTAAACCCCCACGGCGCTTCGCGCCACTCCCCCTTTGTAAGGGGGAGAAAAATTCGCAACCTCTCACCCTGCATGACAAACCCCTCCCCCGTGGTTCATCATCGCGCTATGCTCATGGTATATTGAGTAAATTCCTAACCAGCGCACAGAGGGAAAATGGCCAGATGTGAATATGAACACGATGCCTTTGAGGATTCAGACGTTTATCGCGGAGATG
>JADGAO010000329.1 GCA_015231995.1 Nitrospinota bacterium
CCGAGCGTCGACTGCCCGCCAAGCGTCAACTGCATACTTATGCAAAGCTCTCCTTGGAAATGAGAGGCGGTTGTATTCAGTTCCGGTTCGTCCACAGTTTACGTTAACGGGAAACTCTTATATGACTCTGCCGGGTGGAATAATGGTGTTCTTGGGAATTACGACTATCCCGTTCCTGATATAATAGCCATCGCCGTCCTCATGCTCCACGCCGCGCTGGTTTATTATCCTTGCGCCATCGCCCACGCTCACGTTTTTATCCAGTATGGCCTTGCGGATATGGACGTTCTTCCCTATCCCAGGGGGGGGCAGGGAGCTTCTGGAGGGCCGTTCATAATAGTCGGCCCCGAAAAGCACGGCCTCCTCGATATGCGCCCCGGAACCGATTATAGAGCGTATCCCGACGATAGACCGGATAATCGCCGACCCTTCGTCTATAAAACACCCGTCGGAAATAACCGACTCTGTAACATGCGTCCCCATCATCCGCGTGGCGGCTAGGTAGCGTTTGTTCGTATAAACCTTCTCGGACTCCCCGCCGTAGAAATCGAACGGGGGATTGCGCGAACCCAAAGCCACGTTGGCTTCGAAAAACGAGCCTATCGTGCCGATGTCCTCCCAATAGCCGTGGAACAGATGGGCGCACGTTTTATATTTGGACAGGGCGGAGGGTATGACGTCCCTGCCGAAGTCTATCTGGCTTTCGTCCTGCAGTATCTCAAGCAGAACCCGCGACTCGAAAACATATATGCCCATGCTGGCCACCCAACGTTTGGCCGGGGCGTGCGGCACGTATTTCTGGGCGAAGCTGTCGGAAACGCGGTACCTGTCCACTATCTCCGGTTCTCTGGGTTTCTCGGCGAAATGCGTGATGCGCTCATCGTCGCCGACCCGCAGAATGCCGAAATCTTCCACTTTCTCCCGCTCCACAGGAAGCACGCTTATGGTTATGTCCGCGCCAGTGCGGTCGTGCGTGTCCATGATGTCACGGTAATCCATCTTGTAAAGCTGGTCGCCGGAAAGGATCATCACCCTCCGGTATTCGGAGACATGGGCGATGCTAACGCATTTGCGCACCGCGTCGGCTGTTCCCTGGAACCAGTCCTCCCGCCACCTGTCCGTCTGCGTCGCGGCAAGCACCGCCACGAACCCGTCGGAAAACGAGTCCATCCTGTACGCCTGCGAGACATGATGGTTCAGCGAAGCGCTGTTGAACTGCGTGAGTATGAATATCTGGCGGAAGCCGCTGTTGATGCAATTGGAGATAGGCACGTCAATAAGGCGGTATTTGGCCCCCAACGGCACTGCTGGCTTGCATCGTTCTTTGGTTAGCGGATAGAGCCTGGTTCCCCTGCCCCCACCCATTATCATTACCAGCGTGTCGCGCATAAACCCTCGCCAACCCCGGCCAGCCGTTTACCGGCCCCGGCTCACGTGTGAATAAAAAAAGAGGTGGAAAACGTGGGCGGTAAATCCCATAGCCACGCATCCAGCCAAACGCCATAATAATAACCGCGCCGGTTTGCCGTTACAAGAGGGGTGCGAGGCTTTTTCGCGGACTATTCAGGCGAAGTTCAATAAACCGGCGGGGTTCAGGGCGTTTTAATTTGCGCTTTTTGATAAACCAGTATTTTCATGCTTATCAGGCTTACCATTTTGCTGTAGTTTCTTATTTTCGTTATAAGCAGGTTGCTTAAACGGTTCCCTTTGGCGAGAAGAAGGGTTCCGTTATCGGCCGTCAGGTCTTCGGCGAGCGTCATGCCCTCGTTAAGATCGGCAATCGAAACGACGTAAGCCCCTTTCTGGGCCAATATGATCTCTTCGATGGTTTCGATAAACTTCTCGACGACTTTCCTGTCGAAGTGTTTTCCCGCGTGTTCCTTCAAGTGGGATATGGCCCGCGCCTCGTCCGAAACATGGGAGGCCATAGGCTCCACGTTGAACCTTCGCCTGTTTTTCACCTCGTCATAAGCGTTGGCGACGGCGAGTATTTTTGATTCGATCGGTATCTGCTCGTCCTTGAGCCCGTCGGGGAACCCGTGCCCGTCAATCCACTCCATGTGGCTTCTTATTATCCGGGCCGGATTTTTCAACCGCTCGATAGCGGAAAGCGTTTCCTGGGAAACAATCGTCTGGTTCGCTAACAGCTCCAGCTCGGCTTCGGACAATTTGTCACGAGGGATTTTAAGCGTTTTTTCCGGCAATCCCAGCGTGCCTATGTCGTGAAGAAGCCCGGCCACCTCCAGGTCCTGCAACCAGCGCTCGTCTTTGTTGAATTTCTTGCCGGTTCTGGTCGCCAGAAGCGCAACCCGTTTGGAATGCCCACCAAGAAAAGGGTCGCGCAGTTCCATCAAGTCCACGAACATCAGTATGGTTTTAAAATAGTTCTCTTCCAGAAGCCCGAAAAGCTTCTGAACCTCCTGCGTCCGCTCTTTTACTTTAACCTCGAGGTTTTTCTGGTAATCGCGATTTTCGACAAGTAGCTTTCGCCTTTCGATGGCCTGCGTTATCTCCATCAAAAGGCTCTCCACGCTCAGAGGCTTGGACAGATACCCGTA
>JADGAO010000032.1:0-2183 GCA_015231995.1 Nitrospinota bacterium
ACCCCTCCGGCGCGGGAGTTTACCCTGAGTCCCTCGAAGGGCGCCACCTCCCCTTGTTAAGGGGAGGGAAATGGATGGCGGCCTTCGCTTTACTTTGCAAATGTACAAGAACACCTCGGACAGCAACAAATCGCCCCTACCGCAAGAACCTGAAAGATTATTTGAGGGCATAAAGGCTTTTGCCGGAAGCGAGCATCTTGCCCATCTCCGGCGCAGGGACGGGCGGGCTGAACAAATAGCCCTGAAGCTCGTCGCAAGCGTTGGCCCGTAAAAACTCCAACTGCTCCATAGTCTCCACCCCCTCGGCCACCACTGTGAGGTTAAGGCTGTGGGCCATCGAAATGATGGCGGATGTTATCGCCACGTCATCGGCGTTGGCGGGAATGTCGCGGATGAACGAGCGGTCCACTTTAAGGCAATGGATCGGGAACCGTTTGAGGTAGCTTAGCGACGAATAACCTGTGCCGAAGTCGTCCATGGATATTCTCACGCCCATGTCCCTCAGGTTCTTGAGCGTGGTTATCGCCGCGTTGACGTCGCCCATAACCATGCTCTCGGTTATCTCGATATCCAGCCGCAATGGGGCGATCCCCACGTGGTCGAGCGTATTCCCGATTGTCTTGAGCAGGCCCTTGTCCCGGAACTGCGCCGCGCTAAGGTTCACCGCCACGGAAATATCGCCATACCCATGCGCAACCCACTTCTTTAACTGGGTCAACGCCTCGGTCATAACAAACTCGCCGATAGGGGCGATAAGCCCCGTCTCTTCCGCCAGCGGGATGAACTTCACAGGGGAAACCATGCCGTGAACGGGGTGGATCCATCTGACCAGCGCTTCCATGCCGACGATGGCCCCGGTCTTGATGGAAAGTTTCGGTTGATAGTAGACCGCGAACTCTTCGCGCCCGATGGCCCTTCGAAGGTCGTTTTCCAGCGACAGGCGCTCGTAGCTCCTGGTGTTCATAGCGGTGGTGTAAAGCTGGTAGGAGTTCCTGTCCTGGTTCTTGGCCCTTCGCATGGCGACAAGTGCGTCCTGGACGAGTGTGGCGCTGTCGGAGCTGTCGGACGGGTAAAACGCGGCCCCGGCGCTTGCGGTTATGAAAAGCTCCCGCCCGTCAATAGAGAAGGGGAGGGAAAGCCCCTCAAGCATGGAGAGCATCATCTTGACCATGTCCTGCTCGTCCTTCAAGTCGTTGAGGACGCAAACGAACTCGTCGCCGCCGAACCGCGCCAGCGTGTCGCCGTCATTTACGAGGGGACGCAACCTTTCGGCGGCCTTTTGTATGAGCTGATCGCCAGCCGGGAAACCGAGCGTTTCGTTGATGTTTTTAAGCCTGTCGAGCCCGATAAGCGCCACCCCGACCTTGCCCCCGGCCTTGCCGGCAGAGGCGATAGAGGTTGCGAGCCTGTCCTCGAACAGCAGGCGGTTGGGCAATTTGGTGAGCGCGTCTTCGTAAGCCTGGCGTCTTAGCGTGTCCTCGCTCTGTTTGATCAGGCTCATGTCGTAGAAGACGGAGACGTACCGCATGGCTTTGCCGGTGTAGTCTTTGACTGCCGTTATGGAGAGCCACTCCGGGAACGCCTCGCCGTCTTTTCTGCGGTTCCATATTATCCCCTGCCAGCCGCCTTCCGTGGCGATGGACTTCCACATCTTCTCGTAGAACTCTCTGGGATGCCGGTCCGAGCGGAATATGCGGGGGTTCTGTCCGATAACCTCCTCCGGGGTGTACCCGGTTATGGTGAGGACGGCGGGGTTTGCGAACTGGACCATCCCTGTGGTGTCGGTGATGATGACCCCTTCCAGCGCGTTTTCGAAAACCTGCGAGGCCAGCGTCAACTGGTCTTCTGTCTGTTTGCGTTCGGTAATGTCCTGAACTGTGCCGACCATCCTGACGGGGGTCCCGTCCGGTCCATAGGATGTCTCCCCGCGTTCGTGGACGATACGGATGGAGCCGTCGGGACGGACGAGCCGGTGCTCGATGCTATACGGTATCTTCTCTTTTATCGCGGTATCCACGGCTTTCGTAACCAACTCGCTGTCGTCAGGATGGATATAGGAGAGGAAGGCTTCGTAAGTCGCGCCGAACTCCTGCGGTTTGAGGCCGAATATGCGGTATATCTCATCCGACCATGAAAGCTCGCTGGTGACGATATTCCAGTCCCAGCTTCCGATATTGGCTATG
>JADGAO010000032.1:2274-19554 GCA_015231995.1 Nitrospinota bacterium
ACCGATTCCACTTTCTCCCTCTTCCGCGCCATGACAATTAGAGCCGTCAGCCCTCCCACCACTATGGCCATCCAAATGGCGAGCTTGAGCCTGAATCGGCCTTCGATTTTTGCGATAGAGGAGGAGGTGCGAGATCGCATGGCGGCTGTGATTTCCTCGCTAAGTTTCAACGCCTTGTAAAAATCGTTGTGAAACCGGATTTCCGCCGTGGCGTAGCCTTCCTTGCCCGCAAGCCTCCACCTTTCGGTTGTGGATTGCTTCAACTCACCGAGTTGGGATGTATGCGCTTTTATGATAGAGACGAATTCGGAATCGTCCGGCTTTATGTGTACGCCCACTTCATCGGATAACGAGATGGCTTTGTCTATTTCGGACAGGGACTGCCCATACAGATCGGCGCGGGACGTGGCAAGAGCCTCTCCCGCAAGTATATGAGCCTTTGCCACGGCCTCGCGGATCATAGAAACGTTATTTGAAAATAATTCGTGTTCGGCGGTGGTCTCCATCCACGACCTGTGCTGGACAAACATGAGCGCGACGAACAACAAAGCGGCGGCGCCTATTCCAGCCAGCGCAATCCAAAGCCTCCCGATAAAGCCCATCCTCGAGGCGAATACTTTCATTTACTTAATCATCCTTGCCGCGTTACCGGCAAAATGGTTTATACACGGTTAATAGCGCTTGTCGTCGTTTAGGATGAGCGGCTTGTGAAAATGACGCAAAATAACAAAAATATTTAATCTTAATTATTATATACGCGGACGCTCTCCAATAAAACATCGAGAAACGGAAAAACGGGGAAATCGCGTCAGTCCGGCGCGGCGGGGACGCCCCCGCAAGCGCCCGGCGGGGCGTTCTTTGCCCGCATCGGACTGTTGCCCAAACCTCCACTTGACAAGAAGAGCTTTGCGGCCGTTGTCATCCTGAGGGAAGCCTCGACCGAAGGGGGGATGGTTGTTTGTCCATCTTTGTCCAGGCCTCGCCACAAACAGGTTCGAAGCGGGGTCTTTTCGCGGCTCATTCCACATTTGGCGGAGAGGGAGGGATTCGAACCCCCGGAACTTTCGTTCAACGGTTTTCAAGACCGCCGCCTTCAACCGCTCGGCCACCTCTCCGTATATACGGAAATATAGACCCCTTTGCCTTTCCCCTCCTTGCAAAACGGGGCGAGAGGAAAGGGCAAAACCATTTTAGGCCCTGCCCGGCGATAAGGAGCCGTTACGGTTAATATTATCCGAGTCACGAAAAAAATTGGCAATTCATTTTGATAAGGCTAGAATGTTTGTTTGGTCAGGTGGGGCGTCGTCAAGCGGTAAGACACGGGTCTTTGGAGCCCGCATCCGAAGGTTCGAATCCTTCCGCCCCAGCCAGAACAACTATATATACATGGTGAGGTCATGACGAATTCCGACAACGGCAGGCTTGTGCTTATCAGCGGCAGATCCAACCCGGCGTTGGCCGAGGAGATAGCCGGTTCCATAGGCAAGCCGCTTTGCGCGCGTGAGGTGACCAATTTCTCCGACGGGGAAATATTCGTACAGATCAAGGAAAACGTCAGGGGCGCGGACGTTTTTGTGATCCAGTCCACTTCCACCAACGTCAACGACAACATTATGGAACTTCTCATAATGATAGACGCGCTCCGGCGCGCCTCCGCCAAAAGGATCACCGCCGTCCTGCCATATTTCGGTTACGCCAGGCAGGATCGCAAGGTTCAGTCCCGCACTCCGATCACCGCAAAACTTGTGGCCGACCTTATCACCGCCTCCGGGACAGACCGCGTTTTGGCGATGGACCTGCACGCCGGGCAGATACAGGGCTTTTTCGGCCTTCCGGTGGATCATCTATACGCCGCCCCGATCCTTACGGATTATGTGAAGCAGAATAAATACGAAAACCTCGTTGTTTTTTCGCCAGACGCAGGCGGTGTGGAACGGGCGAGGGCGTTCGCCAAGAAGCTCGGCGCGGGACTGGGTATTATAGATAAACGGCGCGAAGCGAAAAACGTGGCCCAGGTCATGCACATAATCGGCGACGTCAAAGGCCGCGACGTTCTTATAGTGGACGACATGGTGGACACCGCCGGGACGCTTACGGAATCGGTTAGCGCCCTGCTTAACGCGGGGGCCAACTCCGTTTCCGCCTGTTGCACCCATGCCGTGCTTTCCGGCCCGGCGATTGACCGGATAAACAAATCGGGCTTGAAAGAGCTTATAACCAGCAATACGATATTTCTTGGCCCAGATAAGCGGTCTTGTGGTAAAATTACCGTTCTTTCGGTGGCCAAGCTTTTGGGCGAGGCCATACTTAGGATTCATCAGGAGAGTTCGGTAAGCTCCCTGTTCGAGTACTGATACGGTGGTTCCCGTTGATATTAGAAGGGTTGGATATAGGTCATGAGTGAAGACGTATTGAGCGGATCCCTCCGTCAGGCAGGCAGAAAAGGCCCGGCCCGACAGCTTAGAAGAGAGGGTCTTGTCCCCGGCGTGGTTTACGGACAGGGCGATAACGTAATGTTTTCCGCCCCTGCCAAAGAGCTTTTGAAGATACTGAAGGCCAAAGGCGGCTCGCATCACATCATCCGCACGAAATTCACCGGCGATAAACGAGAACGCGCCGCGATGATAAAAAAGCTGGATGTGCATCCGATCACGGACGAGCTTACGCATCTCGATCTTATGGAGATTGACATCAACAAACCGCTCCGCCTGAAGGTTGAGCTGGAGTTTGTCGGGACAGCCAGAGGCGTCAAGGAAAAAGGCGGCGTCCTGAAGGTGTACCTCAAAAAGCTGGATGTGGAGTGCATGCCGTCGGACATTCCCGATGCGATAACAGTCTCCATAACCAACATGGACCTTGGCGAAGTGTTGCATGTCAAAGACATCAAAACCGACGCCAAAGTTAAGATACTCAACGATGCTGATGCGGCGGTCATTTCCATCGTGGTTCCGTCCGCCGCGCCGGTCGAGACGGCTCCCACTGGGGCGCCGGAGCCTGCGGCCACGCCGGCGACAGTCGAGAGCGCCAAGGGCGCCAAGCCGGCCAAGTAGCCTATCGGCTTTTTTGGCTTTCGAGTTTAAGTGAAGCTTATAACCGGGCTGGGTAACCCTGGCCCGGATTACAACAGAACCCGGCATAACGCCGGGTTTTTGTTTTTGGACCATCTCGCGGCAAAACTGGGCCGCGACCGCTGGATCAAAAAGTTCAATTCGCTTTTCGTCACCGCCCAGGTTTGCAGAGCGGACGCAACCCTCGTCAAACCCATGTCGTACATGAACCTTTCCGGCGGCCCTGTGCGCGCATTCATGGCCGAATCCGGCGTGGAGCCGTCCGGCCTGTTGGTGATTCACGACGATATAGACCTTCCGTTCGGCGACGTGCGTTACAAAGCGGGCGGCGGGCATGGCGGGCACAACGGGTTGAAATCCATCCTGAGCGCGTTAGGCTCCCCCGATTTTCACCGTATCCGCATCGGTGTGGGTCGTCCACCCGCAGGCCAGACTGCGACCGATCATGTGCTAGACACATTCACGCGGGACGAATTCTCAAAACTGCCGGAGATGTTCGAGACTGCGGAGAAGTTGATGGAAGAGAAGTTTTTGAAAGGGTAGCTTTCAGGGCGACAGGTTTGTTACGATAGTCCGGAGGATAACTTCAACGGGGAGACGCTCTATGTATCCACGTATGCTAACCGCTCTCCTGATTGTTTTCGCGATATTTTCATATTCATGCGGAGGCTCATCTGGAGGCTCCACCACAACTACAACAACCACTACCGCTTCGCAACAATGCGCCAATCCCGTAGCTACGAGGGGATATCTCATGGCGTTTCATGTTTGCCAGACAGGCGCGGCCAATTGCTCCAATCCGGTCAACCATACAGTCTATATTGCTGGGTCGGATGACGGGGTTTCGTGGAGCCTGATAGATCAATGGACGCCAAGGGCCGGTAGCGTCCCGGACATCGCGTCGTTTAACGGCTACCTTTACCTGTTCCACACCGGCGGCTCGGAAAACTGGGTGAAGCTCAACGCCTGCATGGAAGTGGTGGAAAGCGGCGTCACATCCGTCGTCAGCCCCACCGATTCGGGCGGGTATGTTGACCCATCGCTTATCGCAGACAATGGGACATTGAAGATGTTCTACCTGCCTGGAATCATCGGAAGCGACCCTGCAGGTTGCTCCTCCTATCCATGCGTCAAAGAGATTCACAGCGGCTCCTTCTCCGGCTCGGACATGACGGTCATGACGCAAATCGCCGGAGCCAGGGCGTCGGCGACGTTAAGCAACGGGGCGTTGAGCGACCCGGATATTATTCGCCGCTCCAACGGAATCTATTACCTGTACGTCTCAAACGGGCAAAACGTCGCGGTGTTCACGTCGGCAAGTCTGGACGGGACATTTGCCAGTCCCGATGGAGGCTCACTGCGCCTGATAAGCTCCGGGTCGGGAGGCGTGCCATCGGCAGTGGAAGGAGCCGACGGGCGTATATGGCTCTATGTGACCACCTCAAATGGAGGGGTGGAGACAATCCGGCGAGCCGTCAGCGACGATGGGATAACAAGGATCGCCGCCGCGGATTTCACGACGGTTGTGAACAATTCCATATCTTCGCAATTCACAAGCGCGACCAGCTTCTCAAGCCCCTCGGCGCTGGCCTGGCCAGACAGTTGGAACAGGTAGGCGCTGTGTTAAGATAAACGATGATCAAAAAAACTGTGACGAAGCTGACATTGAAAGAGGCTTCTTCACCGGAAAACGACCTTGCCTACTGGCTTACCAGGACACCCGAAGAGCGTATCGAGACCGTTGACTATTTGCGTGGCCAATATAATGAAGGTTCAACAAGACTTCAAAGAGTTGCTCGGGTTATTCAACGCCCACAACGTTGAATACCTGATAGTCGGTGGGTATGCGTTGGCTTTTCATGGCGCCCCTCGTTACACAGGGGATATAGATATTTTCATCAAGCCGGACATAGAGAACGCTCGTCGCACTCTTGTTGCGCTTGCGGAATTCGGATTTGGCTCCACTAGTTTGACTACGGAGGATTTCACGCATCCAGATAGCGTAGTGCAACTTGGCGTTCCTCCCGTGCGTGTTGATTTAATGTCTTCCCTCACTGGAGTGACATGGCTGGAGGCTTTTTCGGGAAGAGCGATGGGAACCTATGGGGATATCCAGACGGGTTTTATTGGCCGCGAACAATTAATAACCAACAAACGCGCCACCGGGCGCAAAAGGGATATGGCGGATATCGAATCCCTTGGAAACGGGTAAAACGACCCCAAAAAGAGCCTTCAATTCCGAATAAACCCCCTTTTTTTCACAAACCGGCAAACACATTTCATCTACAGGCCGGGCTTGAGCTATAATACCCGCTTGTTTTTAACTCCGGAAAAGCACAATGCGGATTCTTGTCTTGGGTTGCGGGTACGTAGGGCTGGTAACTGGGGCGGTGTTCTCCGACATCGGCAACGACGTTATCTGCGCCGACGTGGACAAAAACAAGGTCTCTTCCCTTAACAAAAAGATAATGCCCATCTACGAGCCGGGGCTGGAAGAGATGGTCCGCAGGAATATGGAGGAGGGGAGGCTCTCTTTCGTTACGGACGCTGGTTCTCAGGTGGAGTGGGCGGAGATAATATTCATCTGCGTCGGCACGCCGCCGAGGGACAATGGGGAGACCGACCTTACGCAGGTGGAAGGAGCCGCAAGGCTCATCGGCCAACACCTGAGCGGATACAAAATAGTCGTCAATAAAAGCACGGTTCCCGTGGGCACCGGCGACCTCGTGCGCAGGGTCATCAACGAGACGAAAAAGAACGGGGCCGATTTCGACGTGGTCTCCAACCCGGAGTTTTTGCGGGAGGGTTCGGCCATCGCCGACGCGCTAAACCCCGACCGGGTGGTGATAGGCGCGTCGTCCAAAACCGTCGCCATGAAACTGCTGGAGCTTTATTACACGCTCGGCGCGCCGGTGATTGTGACGGACGTAGTCTCCTCCGAACTGATAAAATACGCCTCCAACTCTTTTCTTGCGATGAAGATATCCTTTATAAACGAGATAGCCGACATCTGCGAGAAAGCCGGGGCCAACGTGGCCGACGTGGCCCGCGGCGTGGGCGTGGACAAACGGATCGGGCGGGAATTCCTCAACGCCGGATTGGGGTTTGGCGGGTCCTGTTTCCCGAAAGACGTGGCTTCGCTCCTGCACACATCAAAAGGGCTTGGGGTGGAATTCGACATGCTCCGGGCCACGCTTGCGGTGAACGGCGAGCGGGCGAACCATTTCGTGAAAAGGATCGCAGACAGGTTCCCGGACATGTCCGGCAGGACGTTCGGTGTCCTTGGGCTTGCGTTCAAACCGGACACGGACGACATGCGCGACGCCAAATCGCTGGAGATAATAAAACTGATTGAGGGAATGGGCGCAAAGGTGAAAGCCTACGACCCTGTGGCCATGCCGAACGCAAAAAAGGTTTTACCCGGCGTGACCATGTGCGATAACGCGTATGACGTGGCCGAAGGAGCGTCTGCGCTGATTATCGTGACGGAATGGCGCGAGTTCCGCTTGTTGAACATGGACAGGATAAAAGGGCTGTTGAAGACGCCTGTGGTGTTTGACGGGCGCAACATATACGACCCGGACAGAATACGGGCCTCCGGGTTCGAGTACTACTCCGTAGGAAGGGCTTGATTGGAGATACTGTAGATGCCAGCGATACTCATCACCGGCGGGTCCGGTTTCATCGGGTCGCACCTTTGCGACAAACTTCTTTCCGAAGGCCACAGCGTAACCTGCGTTGACAACCTGATAACAGGTTCGCGCAAGAACGTAAGCCACATCGCGGGCAACCCCGGTTTCAGGTTCATCGAGCGCGATATCGTCAACGGCCTCGACGACATCAAGGGGCCGTTCGACCTGGTGTTTCACATGGCCTCTCCCGCCTCGCCGCCGGATTATCTTCGGCATCCGATAGAGACTCTTTTGACCGGCTCGATTGGCACCCACAAAACGCTCGATGTCGCCACGCGCGATAAATCGGTGTTCTTGCTCGCCAGCACGTCGGAGGTTTACGGCGACCCGGAGATTCACCCGCAGACGGAAACCTATTGGGGCAACGTCAACTCCATCGGCCCGCGTTCCTGTTACGACGAGGCCAAAAGGTACGCGGAAGCCGCCACAATGGCCTACCACAGGTCGCGCGGGACGGATATTCGCATCGTGAGGATATTCAACACATACGGCCCCCGGATGCGTGTAAACGACGGGCGGGCCGTGGCAAACTTCATCTGCCAGGCGCTCCAGGGCGAGGATATCACCGTGTACGGTGACGGTTCGCAGACCCGCTCGTTATGCTTTGTGTCCGACCTTGTGGAAGGTATCGTGCGCATGATGAAATCCGGCTCTCCCGGCGTTCCCGTGAATCTGGGCAACCCGGTGGAGATGACCATGCTTGAGCTTGCGGAAATGGTTATAAAATTCACAGGCTCCAAGAGCCGGATAATCCACAACTCCCTTCCCGAGGACGACCCGAAAAAACGGAAACCCGACATCTCCCGCGCCCGCGAGTCGCTTGGCTGGGAGCCGAAGGTTAAGCTCGAAGAGGGGTTGATGAAAACGATAGCGTATTTCAGGGCGGAACTTGGCGTTTGAACCCGGCTGGTCATTTTCGTGAAAAAAAGGTACGTTCTAAAAGAGGCCATCAAACAGTGGCCGGAGAGTGACCGGCCCCGGGAAAAGCTCGTAAAAAACGGCGCATCCGCCCTTTCCGATTCCGAACTTGTCGCGATACTCATCGGCTCCGGGTCGGGCAGTAAAAACGCGCTCGACCTTGCCAGGGAGATTTTGGTGAAGTTCGACGGGCTTTCAGGGCTGGAGATAGCGTCGGTGGAGGAGATACGCAAAACACGAGGTATCGGCGAGGTCAAGGCGATCACCATCAAAGCGGGCCTGGAGATGGGAAGACGGTTCGCGGCCAGCTCCGGGCAGGGAGCCTCGCCCCCAATCCGGGTCAGCGAGGACGCGGCTAAACTTTTTATGCCGCTGATGAAAAATATGCGCAAGGAAACGTTCAGGGTGGCCCTGCTCAATTCCAAGAACAGGATAACCAAAACGGTCACGATATCCGAAGGCGGGCTGGCCTCCGCCGTAGTGGAGCCGAGGGAGGTGTTCAACCCCGCCATACGCGAGTCGGCCAGCGGCGTCATCCTCCTGCACAACCATCCCAGCGGCGACCCGGACCCTTCCGACGACGACATCAATCTTACCCGGCGGCTTACCGCGGCGGGCAAATTGATAAACATAAAAATTCTCGACCACATAATCATCGGCGACGGGAGGTATTACTCGTTCGCCGACAATGAGGAGCTTTAAAGGTTGAACCAGACGCTTGTTGATATGCTCGTCTCCATGCGCGCGCCCACAATATTGGTCGTCGGCGACGTGATACTCGATGTGTACGAACGCGGGGTTATCGAGCGGATTTCGCCGGAAGCCCCGGCGCAGGTTCTGGAAGTGACGGAGGAAGAGCGCTTCCTCGGCGGCGCGGCCAACGTCGCGGCCAACGTAGCCTCTTTGGGCGGCAATGCGCGGCTCGTAGGGCTTGTGGGCAGGGACGAAGGCGCGAAAATTCTGCGGGAGCTTCTAAAGAAAAAAGGAATCCCCAACTCCGGCCTTGTGACCGACATGTCGCGCCCCACGACGATGAAAACCCGGTTCATGGCCATGCGCCAGCAGATGCTCCGCGTGGACAGGGAACGACGCGACGATGCGGACGACCACACATCCGCCAGACTGCTCGCCATGATCGAAAAACAGATCGCCGTCTGCGATGGGATTATCGTGTCCGACTACGGAAAGGGCGCGCTGACACGAAGCGTGCTTGCCGGGATCATGTCCCTGGCGCAAAAGGCTGGCAAGATGGTGATAGTTGATCCCAAGGGGAGGGACTACACGAAATACGCCGGGGCCACGCTGATAACGCCCAACCGCAAGGAGGCGGCGCTGGCTGTGGGCGTGGATATACGCGGCGAGAGCGATTACCACAAAGCGGCGGAGGCGCTGTTCCGCATCACCAAAGCCAAAAACGTGCTTATCACGCGCGGCGATGAGGGGATGACCGTTTTTCATAAAGGCGGACGTTCCACTCATTTGCCGGCGGAAGCGTTGGAGGTTTTCGACGTTACGGGCGCCGGTGACACGGTGATCGCGGCGTTGGGGGTGATTCTTTTTTCCGGCCATTCGCTTGAGGACGCGGCGAAAATAGCTAACGCGGCGGCGGCTATCGAGGTGGGGCATCTTGGCGTGCGGGCTGTGACGAAGGACGAGGTGGTGGCCCGACTTGCGCCCGTCTACGACGGGGTGGCCAAAACCATGACAAAAAAAGAGGCGGTCAAGTTCGCCGGGAAATTGAAAAGCCAGGGGAAGACCGTCGTCTTTACGAACGGCTGTTTCGATATCATCCACGCAGGGCATGTGGAATATCTTGCGCGGGCCAAATCGTTGGGAGACGCTCTTGTCGTGGGTTTGAACACCGACAACTCCGTTAGGAAGCTCAAAGGCGCAGGCAGGCCCGTGACCGGGCAGGACGACCGGGCGCGTGTGTTAAGCGCGTTGTCGTGCGTGGATGCGGTTGTGCTGTTCAGCGAAGAGACGCCGCTTAACCTGATAAAAGAGGTCAAGCCGGACATACTAGTCAAAGGCGGCGATTACACCCGGAACACCGTTGTCGGGGCCGATGTGGTGGAATCCAACGGCGGGCGGGTGCAGATAATCCCGCTGGTGGAAGGCAAATCCACGACGGGGATAATCAGTGAAATAAAGAAACGCCATAAGGCTGGATGAATTGACGTTTGGCGGGGTGTTCTTCGCCCCGCCTCTTGTTTGTCAAAGAGAGCGCATTAGGAGTCCGAGGTGAAGAACACCTCGGACAGCGACAGGAAAGAGATAGGCGTAAAAACTGACAACCTGAATTCCGAAGTTCGAGGAAGATTCTTCGCTATCGCTCAGAATGACATTACTTGCTTGTCATTCTGAGCGATAGCGAAGAATCTATCTAAAGAATAATTTGTTCAACTTAGGAATTCGGGATTAATTAAAATGCCTGAACCGGTTGCGATTGGTTCGGTGGGGTTTTATAGTTGATGCGACCTTTTAAAACCTTGGGCTAAAAGCCTTGGTTTTCTTGAAACGCGGAATTTTACGGACGGACATGACCAAACCAACAAAACGCCCTTTCGAACCGGCGGATTTCTCGCGGATAAAAACGTATCCGATAAGCGAACGTAAAAGCCTCGTCAACACCGGCATGTTCGTCAATCTTGAAGGGTACAAAAAAAGCGGTCTGGTGACAGACCTCTTCCCGTCCATTCTCAAGGGCAACGACATCCGCGAGCTCGTCCACGCCATAAAAGCCGCCAAATCCGCAGGTAAACCGGTTGTCCTGGCGATGGGAGCGCATGTCATAAAGTGCGGCCTTGCGCCCATCGTGATAGACCTCATGGAACGCGGAGTCGTTGACGCGCTGGCGTTGAACGGCGCGGGGGCGGTGCATGATCTGGAGATAGCTTTCCACGGAGCCACCAGCGAAGATGTGGCGACGGAGATAAAAGAAGGCCGCTTCGGCATGGTGGACGAGACGGCGCGTCATTTCAACCAGGCTCTGAAAAAGCATGTTCGCGGCGACGTGGGGATGGGCGAGGCGATTGGGCGGTACATCGCGGAAGAGAAGATGCCAAACAGCTCTGTGTCATTGCTATCTGCGGGGTATCGCATGGGAAAACCCGTCACCGTTCACGTCGCTATCGGGGCGGACATCGTCCACATACATCCCAGCGTTGACGGGGCCGTGACTGGCCTTGCCACGTTGAACGATTTCCGCCTGTTCACCGGCGTAGTCTCCAAACTCGGCGGTGGCGGCGTGTATATGAACATCGGCTCGTCGGTGATATTGCCGGAATGTTTCATAAAGGCGTTATCGGCGGCGCGCAACCTCGGCGCGGACGTGACGGGGTTCACCACGGTGAACATGGACATGATCCAGAGTTACCGCCCGGCTGTGAACGTGGTGAACCGGCCTATACAAGGCGCGGGAAAAGGGATTTCGATCACGGGACATCATGAGATAATGATTCCGTTGTTGTACCACCTGCTGGTGACGGAAGAAGGTTTGGACAAACCGTGATTTTGAAGGATTGACCATGACGGCGATGCAAAAAGGGAGAAGCCCTTTCTATCCGGGACAGCCCGTGCCGGTAGAGCTTTTCGTCGGAAGAGCCGAGCAGATAAACAGGATAATTGAGCGCGGCGTCAACCAAGTAAAAGCCGGAAAGCCGATGGCCTTTTTTATCCAGGGTGAATACGGGATCGGGAAAAGTTCCATAGCCAGCTTTATTCAACGGGCGGCCGAACAGGACCACGGTTTGCACGGCATCAACGTGGCGTTGGGGGGGCGGAGCGATTTGAATGGCGTGGCGGAAGCGATATTGGAGGCTACGCTCAAATCAGGCGCATTTAATCCCAGCCGTGTCGAAAAGATAACGGGTTGGCTCGCCAAATATGTTGGCAAACAAACCTTCGCCGGAATCACGGTTAATTTTGAGGCGCTCAAAAAGGACGCTCCTAATATATCAACCCCTATTGGCATGTTGGATTTTCTGGGAAGCGTCCGCGACCATCTGAAGGATGATGGCATTAAAGGTGTTTTTCTTGTGTTGGATGAAATCAACGGAATCGCGTCAAATCCCCAGTTCGCACATTTCATTAAAAGCTTGTGGGATACCAACGCCATCTCCCGTGAACCTCTGCCCTTTCTGTTGATGTTATGTGGGGTTGAGGAACGAAGAATGGAGATGATCGGCAAGCATGAACCGATAAACCGGATTTTCGATGTCGTTGATATCAATGCTTTGACTAAATCTGAGGTAGAGGAGTTTTTTCAAAAAACTTTTCAGTCTGTTCAAATACAGATTGAGAGCGGCGCTATGGGGTTGCTGATCGAGCATTCCTCCGGAATGCCCAAAATAATGCATGAAATCGGAGATGCGGCTTTCTGGACAGACACCGATGGTGTAATTGACAGGCTCGACACCTTTTCAGCATTAAAAGTCGCCGCTGAAGCAATAGGGAAAAAATATGTTGATCAACAGGTTTACAATGCGATTAAAAGCAAGGACTATCATTCAATTCTAAATAAAATCGCCGAAATTACATCGTTTGTTTCTGTGACTTTCAAAAAAACAGATGTCCTTTCAACATTAACAGAAACAGAAAAGGGAAAATTCAATAACTTCCTGACAAAAATGAGGGAGTTGAACGTTATCAAGCCCGGTGGCAATCGCGGGGAATACATGTTTACCGTTCGGATGGTTCACCTCTACATTCTCATGCAAAGCCAAAAGAAAAAATAATGATCCACCTTTGCGCGCTTGGCTCGGGTTCGTCGGGCAACTCTTTTTACATCGGGGCGGAAACCGGCGGGGTTCTTATGGACGCGGGGTTCTCGGCGAAGGAGACTTTCTCGCGCCTCAACGCCGTCGGCATAGCCCTGTCGAAAATTAAAGGTATCGTCATCAGCCACGAACATTCCGATCACGTCAAAGGCCTAGGCCCGGTCGCGCGAAAACTCAACATACCCGTCCATATCAGCCACTCCACGCTTTCACAAGTAGCCGCCCGCGCCGGGACTTTGCCAGCCATCAGGGTTTTCAGGTCGGGCGAGACATTCGAGGCGGGCGGGATGGAAGTGACTCCGTTTTCCATTCCGCATGACGCGGTGGATCCGTGCGCTTTCGTATTCCGCGTCAACGGGACATCCGTTGCCGTGGCGACGGACGCGGGTTCGGCCACCACGCTCATCCGCGACAAGATGCGGGGTTTGAGCCACATCGCCATCGAGTCCAACCACGATGTCGCCATGCTGATGGCCGGGCCGTACCCGTGGGAGCTGAAGCAGAGAATAGCCTCCCGTTCCGGGCATCTTTCCAACGAGACGTGCGGGGAACTGCTCAAAGAGCTTATCCATCCCGGCCTGCAGGGGGTGACGCTGGCGCATATTTCCAAGATCAACAACAACGCCGACCTGGTGCGTCTGACAGCCGATGACGCGCTTAACGCCTCTGGTGTGCCGTATCATATAGCGACGCAGGACGCGCCCGGCCCCCTCGTCGCTGTCGAATAACCTCAAGGAGATTTTTTCAAAGTGATATCCAGATATACACGGCCTGCTATGGAACGGCTGTGGTCAATCGAAAACAAGTACGCCACATGGCTTGAACTAGAAATCGCCGCCTGTGAAGCCTGGGAGAAAAAAGGGGCCATCCCAAAAGACGCGCTCGATGTGATCCGCGCAAAGGCCGGGTTCGACGTCAAACGCATTGACGAGATCGAACTGGAAGTGCGCCACGACGTGATAGCGTTTCTCACCTGTGTGGGGGAACGTGTCGGGCCGGAATCGCGTTTCATCCACATGGGGTTGACCTCGTCGGACGTGGTGGACACGAGCCTTTCCCTGTTGATGACGCGGGCGATGGACATGATTCTTGCGGGGGTGGATGGACTGCTTGCCGTTCTCAAACGGCGGGCTTACGAGTTCAAGGATACCGTCTGCATCGGCAGGTCGCACGGCATACACGCCGAGCCGCTCACGTTCGGGCTGAAACTGGCCTTATGGTATGCGGAGATGGAAAGAAACCGCGAACGGCTCACACGCGCGCGGGAGAATATCGCCGTCGGCAAATTGTCCGGCGCCGTGGGCACCTACGCCAACATTGACCCGGATATCGAGTCTTACGTTTGTAAAAAACTGGGGTTGAAAGCCGTTCCTATCGCCACCCAGGTTATACAACGCGACCGGCACGCCGAATACATGACCGCGCTCGCCATAACCTCCGCGACGATAGAAAAGATCGCCGTGGAGCTTCGCCATCTGCAACGCACCGAAGTGCTGGAGGCGGAAGAAAAATTCCACGTCGGGCAAAAAGGTTCGTCGGCCATGCCGCACAAACGCAATCCCATCACGGCGGAAAACCTGACAGGACTCGCCCGCGTCATAAAAGGCAACGTCGTAGCCACGCTCGACAACGTGGCGTTATGGCACGAGCGGGACATCTCCCATTCGTCCGTGGAACGCGTTTTGATACCCGACTCCACAACGCTGATGGATTACATGCTCGACAGGGCGACGCGGTTGATTGACGGGTTGGTGATTTACCCGGAAAACATGAAGGCCAACCTTGAGAAGACCCGTGGTTTGATCTTCTCCCAAAAGGTTCTGCTCGACCTGGTGAACGCGGGGATGAGCCGGGAAAGCGCCTATGCCGTGACCCAGCGGGCGGCCATGAAATGCTGGCGGAGCGACGAGACTTTCAAGAACCTTTTACTGGCCGAACCGGAAGTCGCCTCGACCCTGTCCAAGGAACAGATTGAACAATCGTTCGACATGTCCTATCATTTGAAGCATGTGGATCGTATATTCCGAAACGTTTTTCAGGGTGGAGACTAAACTCGAATGGGCGGAACCGCAACCGTGACGAAGGGCGAAGCCATATACGAAGGCAAGGCTAAAATCATCCACGCCACCTCCTCGCCTGATCTGTTGATACAGTATTTCAAGGACGACGCCACCGCGTTCAACGGCAAGAAAAAAGGGACTATCCAGGACAAAGGGGTATGCAACAACGCCATCTCCTCCCACATCTTCGGCCTGCTGGAGAAAGAAGGGGTTAAAACCCATTTCGTATCGAGGCTTTCCGACCGGGAGATGCTTGTAAAAAAGGTGAGTATCATCCCCATAGAGGTTGTCATGCGCAACGTCGTGGCCGGGTCGTTGTCCACCCGTATGGGAATACCGGAGGGGGAGCAGTTAAAAGAGCCTGTCTTGGAGTTTTATTACAAGAACGACGATCTTGGCGACCCGATGATAAACCGATACCACATAAGCGCGTTCAACCTGGCCACCGACGAAGAGGTTGTGACCATCGAGAAAGAGGCGTTCAGGATAAACAAGTGGCTTCTTTCCTTTTTCGACCGCATGGGCATCAGGCTTGTGGACTACAAGCTGGAATTCGGCAGAAGCCCCGAAGGTGTTTTGCTCGCCGACGAGATAAGCCCGGACGGTTGCAGGTTGTGGGACAAAACCACCGGGGAGAAGATGGACAAAGACAGGTTCCGCAGAGACCTTGGCATGCTCACGGAGGTGTACGAGGAAATGAAGCGGCGCGTTCTGGCGGCGAAATAGGATGAACATGAAAGCTAAAGTGACTGTTACGCTCAAGTCGGGCGTTTTGGATCCGCAGGGAAGGGCGATAGAAGGCGCGTTGAAATCGTTGGGCTGGAAAGGCGTGAAGGGCGTCCGGGTAGGCAAGAGCATAGAGCTTGAGGTTGACGAGAAAGACCCGCAATCGGCCAAAGCTGTCGTTGAGAAGATGTGCGAGAAACTGCTGGCCAACCCGGTCACGGAAAAATATCAAATAGAAATTATCACGGATCGGTGAATGATATGGCGGAGCCTGCGAACGAATATATAAAGACCCTGATGTGCGAAGTGCCGGAGTTCGATCAGCTCGATAGCGACGAGATAGACATGCTCAGCAGGCACATATTCCACCGCCAGGTCTCCGCAGGAACGACGCTGTGCAAAGAGGGTAGCGCGGGCGATTCCCTTTTTTACATCATCAACGGTAGAATAGAGATAAAGAAAGAGTCCGTTGACGGCAGGCAGGCGATCTTAGCCAGGTTCGGCAAAGGCTCGTCCGTCGGCGAGATGAGCCTGGTGGAGGACTCTCCCCGTTCGGCCACCGCCACCGCCATCGAAGACGTAGAGATACTTATACTCACACGCTCCGGTTTTGAAACACTGCTGACGACTCATCCGCAAATAGGGGTCAAAGTGCTTCGCAACGTGGCCAAATCCCTCTCCAAGAGGCTCAGGTTCACATCCGGGCGGTTTGCGGACGTTTTCAGGTAATCCGATGAAGACTGCGGTGCTTGTTTTTCCCGGATCAAATTGCGATCACGATTGTTATCACGCGGTGCGGCATGTGCTGGGCCGGGAGGCCAAGTTCGTGTGGCATCAGGAGACGTCTCTGGACGGATTCGATCTGGTTATCGTACCCGGCGGGTTTTCGTACGGCGATTATCTGAGGCCCGGCGCCATAGCCAAGTTCTCGCCTGTGATGGGCGCGCTGGCGAAGTTTACGGCCAAAGGCGGCCTTGCGCTTGGGATATGCAACGGGTTCCAGATACTCACGGAGGCCGGTCTTTTGCCGGGGGCGCTTATGCTAAACTCCGGCATGAAGTTCATATGCAAAGACACTTACCTGAGGGTGGAGACTTCCGACTCCTTCGTCACCGGCAGGATGGAAAAAGGGAAAGTCATCAGCGTTCCGATAGCGCATATGGAAGGCTGTTACATCGCCGATGACGACACTTTGAAAAGGCTTGAGGACGACGACAGGATACTGTTGAGGTATTGCGGCCCGGACGGGCAGACGGGCGACGAGTCCAATCCCAACGGTTCTTACGGCTCCATCGCCGGAGTCCTTTCGGAGAAGCGCAATGTGGCGGGGATGATGCCCCACCCGGAGCGTGTGGTGGAAGCCTCGCTTGGAGGCGTCGACGGCCTTCTTGTTTTCGAGTCTATACTTAACTCCCTGAGCGCGGCCTGATTCCGCTTTGATTTCCGTTTTGTCGCCTGCCCCGTTTTTAAAGTCCTGTGTTCTAATTTATATTGGTCGCAAGTCATGGCCGTTCAAATGATGGGCAAGCTTTCGTGGGACGAAAGGTTCAGCGTCGGCGTCCAGAAATATGACGACCAGCACAAGGTGCTGTTCGGCTATCTGGGCGAGCTTTATGACGCCATGCGCGACAAGAAGGAAGAAGAGGTGGTGGGGGAAGTTCTCGGAAAACTTCTCAACTACACGCTCACCCACTTTTTCGACGAAGAGATAGAGTTGTACAAAACCAACTATCCCGGCTATACCCGCCATAAAGAAGCGCACGACATCCTGGTCGCCGCCGTGCGCGAATACTTCATAAGGTTCCGTTCCGGCAAAGAACCGGGCAGGAAGATGCTCATCGAGATAATCGCCGTGGTCACCGACTGGCTTAACGAACATATCGGGGTCGTGGATAAAAGTTATTCGGCGTGGCTCAACTCCAAAGGCGTGAAATGACGCAGGCGTTTATTTGTCATTCTGAACGGAGCCTAGCGCAGTGAAGAATCTCGAAAAAAAGCAAAAGGAGGAAGAAGGTTCGTTCTTCTCCCCCGGTTTTGA
>JADGAO010000330.1 GCA_015231995.1 Nitrospinota bacterium
ACTGAAGGATCAAAGTAGAACAGAATATTCTATTTGATAGATTCTTCGCTTCACTCAGAATGACATATTGCGAACGCGATGGATTATGCAAGGCTCTCCCTCTCAGGGAGTCCAAGAACGATTCTTCGCCCTTTCCTTCACGCCAGGCCTTGCGATCCGACGACCTTTTCCTCCAGGTCGGCCACCTTCTTTTTCAGCTCGTCCACCTCGGCCTTTGTGGCCAGCCCGGCCTGATCCATCGCCTTTTTCACCGACGATTCCACCATCTCCTTCAGCTTTTTCCTGTGCTCCTCGCCGGCGTCCGCAAGCTCTTTGAAAAGCCTGTCGCCCTCGTCCTTGCTCACCTTGCCAACCTCGATTAGCGTGTCGGTGATTTTTTTGAGGTTGTCCTTGGTCAACCATACGGCCCCCAAACCTATCTTGGCCGCGTCATAAATAGAGTCGAGCATGTGTCCCTCCTTTTTTCATTCGAGCCGCCCGGAAATCCAGATGGCCCACAAAATCCTTATCCCCATGACTAACGATATCAGGTATCCGAAAAGCCCTAGCGCCGACAATCCCAGTATCTTCGGCGGCAAACCCGCGCTCAAAACCATTGACGACCCCATAAAGATGGCCGCAGTCAGTATGCCGAACACCAGCCGGTTGGCGGAATGCTCCAACCCGCGATGCTCCATGTGTATCTCCATCGTCTCTTTGCGGAACCGCTCGAGGATGTCGGCCATTGCTGGAGGGGCTGTCTCCATAAAGTCGCGCAAGGAATCCGAGAGCCTCCCCACTCGCTTTAGCGTCTTGCCAGGCGATAACATCGAGGAGGCGAAATTCTTCTGGTACGGAGCCAGCAGGGAGATCAGGCTGAAATCTGGCGAAAGCGCCCGGTTGGAGCCTTCCAGCGTCATGAGCGTCTTTAGCAGGACGATGACTTCCGACGGCAGGATTATGTGATGCCTGTGGATGATGGAAACCGCCTCGTTGAGCGCTTCCGACAGGTTTATCCGCGCTATGGGAATCGCGCCGTAATACGAGATGAACTCGGAGATGTCCGCCCCGAGCGACGCCTGATCCAGCGTTGCGGGAAGCGAGCCGATTTTTATTATTATGCGGGCAAGCCTGTCGCTGTCCCCCGTGACGATGACGGGGATCAGGTCTTCGATATATTCCCGGACCCTCGCCGAGAGCCTCCCGGTCATCCCGAAATCGAGCAGGCCCAGCTTGCCGTCGGCCATTATCATGATATTTCCGGGATGCGGATCGGCGTGGTAGAAACCGCTGACGAAGATCATTTCAAGGTAGAGCCGAGCCACCTTTTCCGCCACCGACGCAAGATCGAGCGTTTGCCTATCTTCGTCCGTAAGCTGGTTTAACTGTTTGCCGTCGAACCATTCCATCACGAGTACCCGCGATGTCGTCAGCTGTTCGTACACCTTCGGGATTCTCGCGGGGCTTTGGCCGTCGAGGTCGCTACCGAGGTTGATGATGTTGCGGGCCTCGCGCAAAAAATCCATCTCGCGCGTTATGACCCGCGTAAACTGCGACACCGTCTCGCAGGGACGGTAGTAGCGCGACTCCTCCACGTATCTTTCCACGATCGTTGCGATATCGGCCAGTATCTCCATGTCCGTGGCGACGACCTGTTCTATCCCTTCCCGTCTGACTTTCACCGCCACTTTCTCGCCTGTTTTGAGTGTGGCGCGGTGAACCTGCCCGATGGAGGCGGATGCGACGGGAAAAGGTTCGAACTCCTCGAAAACATCCTCGATTTTCGATTTCAGATCCGTCTCCACGATACCTCGCGCCACCTCTGGCGGATCGCCTTTCACGCGGGATTGAAGAAGTTTGAGCTCTTCCGAAAGAGACACACCAATGATATCGGGGCGCACCGAAAGGAACTGGCCGAGTTTTATGAATGTGGGGCCTAAATCCATCAAGGCAAGGCGAACCCTCTGCTGAGTGGAGAGGGAGAGCAACTCATGGGGAGCCTTGCGCTCGAGTATCTCCCGGGCGAAATCGAACTCTACCCTGTTGACCCAGTCGGAAAAACCGTACCGGGCCAGGACGCTGAATACTTCCCTGTACCTGGCTATGTGCCGCGTGGCGTGCCGAAAACCCTTTAGCGTCATTTATGCCACCGGGATTATTTTTCCTACTGGATATTATACCACCCCGGCGCGGACAGCCATAGCCGCCATCCGCAGGGACTCCATATTTTTCGCGTTCCAGTCCAACACGAAATCCGCCTGTCCTTTTGTCGGGGCGGTGTATTCGTCAAACGCCGGCTCGACGGTCTGGTTGAACTGGCGTATTACCGATTCCTCCGTCCTGCCACGTTCCACCGTGTCGCGGGCGATGCGTCTTTTCAGGCGAGCGTCCCTCTCCGCTTCGATGTAAAGACGGAAATCCAACAGCGGCTTTATTTTCGCCGGATGGAAAAGCAATATACCCTCCACGATTATCAGCGGCGCCGGATCGGCGGGAACGACGCATGGAGTGGACTGGTGATTCGCATAGTCGTAACAGGGGAGGAAAACACGG